>NZ_JARVST010000003.1:0-120672 GCF_030209055.1 Pseudomonas sp. lyk4-TYG-107 | reverse complement strand
GTGCATCGGGCATTTTGAGACTGAAACAGGTGTAAACCTATTTCAGGACTAGACACGCACATAAACCTCTAACCCACTGCAAATCCCCTGTGGGAGCGAGCTTGCTCGCGAAGGCCGAGTGTCAGGCGAGACATGTGGTGGCTGATCCACCGCATTCGCGAGCAAGCTCGCTCCCACAAGGATTCTGTGGTGTCAGTGGCTTTCAGGCAATTCTTCTTCAGATTCGGTCTTCGCCCGCGCAGGTCGCGGCATCAGCGCTTGGATCACGTCATCAATCAAGGCTTTGCCCATCACCGTCAGGTAATGCGCAGCCCAGGCATGGCGGTCGGTGTCTTTGATGAAGGCAGCGTCTTCGGTGAATGATTTGGCGAGGGACAGCAGGTCGGAGGATTGGGACAGTGCTTCGAGAATCGGAATGCCAGAGCGGACATTGAAGAACGCTTGATCCGAGTGGTAGAGGAAGGGGTGCAGCCGATGGTTTTAACGTTCGCGGGTCCGTGCAGATCAGTTTCGGTCATCGTGTTACTCCTTGGTTCGAAGTGCCGTGACTTTCGTTTCCACACGAATGGGTGGCAGCTGTACGCAGGGTGGTAAACCGGGAGAGCAAAAAACCCGGCAGACCCGAAGGTCTCCCACGCACAGCCGCCATGACTCGGAATTGCAGACGTAAAAACACCTGAGTCGTGTTGGGGAGCGTTGTTGCACTTTGCTTAGCCGGGTTACCACACCCGATCACTGAATTGGTCAGCGACCTCTGGAGAGTATCCCGTCGAAAACAGCGCAACAGAGCGGCAAAGTGCCTAACCATGAGATTAGGAGTTTGCCTACAAGGTATGCGAACGTCATCTGATATTGCGACACCGGTAACCGGAATTAAGGTAGCGAGCAATCTCGGGGCAGGTGGATTCTTGAGTTGGCGCCACAGGAGCGGGGCCGAATAAAGGGCTTGACTATCGGATATTTTGAATGAGACAAGTGTCCACGTTTTATGGAATGTGGACGCTTGGGGTTTTAAGCTTCATGAAGAGTCAAGACATTTTGCTTTTGTTCAAGATGGCCAGCCTTCACGCTCAGGAGGAAAACCTCCTTGGGGTAATGGAGTCGGAGTCAAATTCGAACAGAGTCGAGGAGTTGTTGAAGCCCTACGTGGTCAGTCAAATGACGGCGGGCGGTCGGGTGGGGCAACCATTGGTCACCTACTCCACCGACGGTGAAGATACTGTATTCCGTCGACAGGATTTCGATTCGCCCCTGGACGATGAGGTGGGGTGGGAAGGGTGGTCGGAGCCGGTAGCTGTTCCGCCACTGGCGAGCTGGAGTGAAGGTTACTCGTTGCGTGCGTTGTCTGCTGCACTTGGGCTAAGCAAGAGCGAAGTTTCAAATTCCATCGCCAGGTGTCGTGTGTCCGGGCTGCTCACCAATGACTATGACACCGGACTTCCAAAAGTTAACCGGCGGCAGTTGCTAAACATCACCGAACACGCTCTGAAATACTTTTTCCCTGTAAAGCCCGGGGCAATGGTTCGCGGCATCCCGACGGGTTTTGCAGCACCGGCACTGTCCAAAAGCATCAAAAGTGCTGGCGGACTGATTCCGGTTTGGCCAGATGCACTTGGAGCTGAGCGTGGACAGGCGATAGAGCCGCTCTACAAAACAGTGCCGGAAGCGGTGAAGAGGGACAGGACCCTTTACCACTATCTTGCGCTTGCTGATGCAATCCGCCTTGGAGGTCCGCGAGAGTGTGGTGTTGCGGTCAACATTCTAAAAGCAGGGATGGGACTGAAATAACATGTCATCCAACACTGATCACAATTACGAGCTTATTGAGTTTGTTGCTGAGGGTTTGGGAGAGGCGTTTCTCGCGGAGGTTGCCTTTGTCGGAGGTTGCACCACAGCCATGCTGGTAACTGATGCTGTTGTGCTGGACGACATTCGCTTCACCGATGATGTTGACCTGGTGATCGAGCTGGCAGGCATTGGCGCCTGGCAGCAGCTTACCGAACGGTTGGCGGCCAGGAATTTCAAGATTACTGGCGAGGATGAAGTGAACTGTCGTTTCCGCTTCAACGACATCGTCGTTGACGTGATGCCTTCTGATCCTGAGGTTCTCGGATACGCCAACCGCTGGTTTGTAGAGGGGCTGGCGCGGGCCAATAAATTTACGTTACCCAGCGGTACCGTCATCCAGATATTCAAACCTACCTATTTTCTCGCGACAAAACTGGAAGCCTTCAGTGGTCGTGGCGGTGGCGATCCATACCATAAAGACGTCGAAGACATCATTATCTTGATTGATGGACGTCCAGAGTTTTTAGAAGAGGTTCGGCAGGCGGAATCCGAGCTCAAGGAATTCATCACGAATGGAGTCCGAGCACTCAGGGTTCTCAGTGGCATTGACTATGTGATTGAAAGCTCGGGCTCGGTACAGGCCAATCCGGGAAGAGGACAAATCATTCATGGGCGCATGAAAGAACTGGGCAGCGCATGAAATACCACGTCAGATCGGTAGCAGGGCGAGCCAGGAGAACCAATCATGACTTTGCTGGAGCGCTCTGTGATGGAGAAAACGGCGTATTTGTTATCACGGACGGTACCTCGAGGGTTGGCAGTGGCCAGTTGGCTGAGTCCTTTGTGAAGGGTGTTTTAGATGTCTGGTCAAAACACTTTGATCACGGCCTCCATATCACTGAGTGCGAAGCTGTTGAACAGGTACTGCTTTCTATACTGGCCGACCTCCACCCCGTTTTGTTTGCAAGTCACACAGGCGCCACTTGTTATGTGGTGGGTGTCGCCGCTCATGGGAAACTCACGCTTGCGTATGAGGGTGATTGTTCGTGCGGTGTTGTGACGCCGGCAGGCGCGATCGAATGGATTACGTCGCCCCACTGTAAGGCTAACTGGAGGCGCGACCGTTCCCACTCCGAGCTGGCGCAAGATCCGGCTCGACACCGGGTGACTCGATGCTTGAAGGCGAGTCGCGCACCGAACCCTGACTTTGTGTTTCATTCATTGACCCTAAGAGAGCGACTGGTATTTGCAACCGATGGTTTTTGGGCGGAGCTAACCGAGTTACAGCAAAGCTACTTGCTAGCAGCGCCGGATGGCAGCTGTATCGATGTAGAAGATGACATCACGTGGATAGATGTTCAGCTTTAGTCTCGGTATCGATAGAAGTTTCGACTGGCAGGAAGTGCTGCAAGTTTGCGTAAAAAAGCCCCCGCAACCGTGAGGTTGCGGGGGCTTTTTTATCGGCGCAGATCACTCTGCCGGCTGATCCTTGCTCTGACGCTTCTCGATCAAGTCCACTAGGCGCTTGGCCAGCGCCGGGTAGTTCTCGTCGAAGTGGTGGCCGCCGGGCAGTTTCACCGCTTCGCCAACGGCAGTCTTGTCGGTGCAGCCGCTTTCGTCGGTTTCTTCGGCGCCGTAGATGCACACTACTTTGGCCGCTGGCAGTTTGGCCATTTCCGGGCCGGTGGCGGCTTCCTTGCCGGCGTTGCCGAGCCAGCCTTCGACTTCGATTTCGAAGCTGCCGGTGCGGGCGAAAGCCAGCAGGATGATGGCGTCGACGCGTTGCTGCTCGGTGTCCGGCAGGCGGTTGTAGATCGCTGGCAGGACGTCGGCACCGAACGAGTAACCGGTCAGGATGAAGCGCTTGGTGCCCCATTTCTGCCGGTAGTGCTGCATCAGTTCGGTCAGGTCCAGGGCGCTTTGCTCCGGGCTCTTGTGTTGCCAGTAGTAGCGCAGGGTGTCGATGCCGACCACCGGGTAGCCAATCTTGGCCATCTCGCCGGCGACGTCGCGGTCGAGGTCGCGCCAGCCGCCGTCACCGGAGAGGAACAGGGTCACGGTGTCCTTGGCCTGACCGGCCGGCACTTCCACCACCGGGATTGCCAGACCGCCGTTGGCCTTGTCGCCGCCGACGAGGATCTTGCGCAGCTCGTTGTTCAGCACTTGCGGCAGGTTGATGTCGTAGTCGCTGATGCTGGTTTCGGCGTTCGGTTGATCGCGCACGAAACCGGCGCTGGTGTCGTCCGGGTTGTCGTTCCATGCCACCAGCCAATGGCCATGAGCCGCGGATTTTGGCAGCAGGTGAGTGCAACCGGGTTTTTCCAGCGCCAGGTCTACCGAGATCGCCTGGGCCTTGTCGTCCTTCTGCTCGGACAACCAGCGCCAGGCCAGCACGGCGCCAGGGCCGATACCGCTGACCAGCGTGGCCGGGCCATTCAGTTCGCGCAGGCCGGTCTGCAGGGCGCGGCTCTGTTGCAGGCAGTCCTTGGGCAGAATCACTTGAACGATCTGCGCCGAGGCGCTGCGGCTCAGGGTGCTCAGTTGGTTGTCGGTCAGCTTCTGGTCGTCATTGACCGCGACCAGCACCTGAGCCTTGGGCTGGGTGCCGGGAATGACGCGGGTCATGACCGTGCCGTCGGCGGCAGTCAGCGGTTGCAGAGTCGGTTGCGGTGCCGGGCGTTTGAGGTACCAGTAACCGCCGCCGGCAATCACGGCCAGCACGATCAGTGCGGCCAGGATGTACTTCAGGGAGCGTTGAATCATCAGCGTTTCACCAATCCAGTCAAGCCGCCCGCGATCAGGGCAGCAGTATCGGCCAGCGCCACCAGCGGATCGAGTCCGGCGGGCACTGCCATATAACGGGGTTCCCAGTCAGGCTGGAACTTGTCTTTGAAGCGGCGCAAGCCTTGGAAGTTGTACAGCTGCTCACCACGGCGGAAGACCATCGAGCCCAGACGCTGGGTCAGCGGTGCACCACGCCGGGGTTGCAACCCCGACAACGGCACCATGCCCAGGCTGAAGCGCGCGTATCCGTGACTCTTATAGTGTTGAATCAAACCGACCATCAGGAACTCCATGGTCAGCTTGGGGGCGTCCGGGTGCGAGCGCATCAGGTCGAGACTGGCCAGGTCATGGCTGTAAGTCTCGAGCAGGTTGGCGAACGCCACCGGGCGGCCTTCGAAGCGAATCACCGCAATGCGGAAATGCTTCAGGTAATCGTCGCTGAACCGACCGAGGGAGAAACCTTTCTCGCGCACGTTCTTGCCGGTCAGCCACGCATCGGAAATCACTTTCAACTCGTCCATCGGCGCCTGGCCCGGCTCATGGATTTCCAGCGACAGACCATCGCGGGTACCACGGTTCCAGGTGTAGCGCAGGTCCTTCATCTCTTTGCCCTTGGCTTCCAGGTCAAAGCGCTGCAGATCGACCCGGGCTTCTTCGCCGAGCTTGATCGCGGTCAGGCCGATGTCCATGTAGTACGGCAGGTTTTCCGCACGTACCTGATAGAACACCGGACGGGCGTGATGGATGTCGCACAGGTCGCGGAACTGCCAGATCATTTCGGCGCGTTGCTGGCCGGGGCCGATCGGGTCGTACAGCGCCACCAGGCTGCGGCCACGGCGGGCGTACATCAGGAAGGCTTCGTCGTTCTGGTGAAACAGCAACGCCTTGTCACCGGTCAGCGCGAGGCCGCCATCGGGTTGCGACGAAGCCATCAGGATTTTCGCGGCGCGATCCAGTTCGTCCGGGGTCGGCAGGTGGATCACCGGGCGCGCGGTGCGCAGCAGCCAGGTCAGCGCGATCACCAGTAACAGCACGGCGGCGCCGAGCAGCGAACGCAAGCCGCGCGGGGCGTCAGCGTCTAGGGTGAACTGCCACCACAGTTGATGGCTATACGGCACGTCCTGATAGGCGAACAGCAGCAACCAGGTCGAGGCGCCCAGGACGCAAAGGCTGGCCACCAGATACAGCGGCGAGAACGGCAGTTCGGTCAGGCGGCTCGGACGATAGAACGAACGACGGAACACTCCGAGCAACGCAGCGGTGAGTGTCATCAGCGTGGCTTCTTCCCAGTCGAAGCCTTTGAGCAGCGAGAGCAGGGCGCCGACCAGCAACAGAATGGTGGTCAGCATCCACGCGGCTGACAGGCGACGGCGCAGGCCCTGCGCCAGCATCAGGCACAGCACACCGATCAGGCTGGCGCCGAAGTGCGAGGCGTCAACCAGGCGATGCGGGATCAGAAAACCGATGTGTTCAAGACGGGTGTCGATCTCCGGGGTGGCGCCGGAAAACAGCAGCACCACGCCGGACAGGAACACCAGCACCGCCAGAATCGGCGCGGCCAGACCGGATGCGGCGCGCATGGTCTGGGTCTGGAACAGGCGCTGGCCTTCGTTGATCAGCAAAAACAGGCAGGCCACCAGCAGCGGCAGCACGACGTAGATCAGACGATAGAGCAGCAGGGCGGCGGCGAGTGGCGCGGCCCCGAGGGTGTCGGCAAACGCGGCCAGCAGGATCGCTTCGAAAACCCCGACACCCCCCGGTACGTGGCTGAGGACGCCGGCGGCCAGGGCCAGCAGGTACACCAGCAGGAAGGCGCCGAACGGCGGGGCTTCCGGCAGCAGCAGATAAAGCACGGTGGCCGCTGCGGCGACGTCGAGGGCGGTGATGATCAGTTGCAGGAAGGTCAGGCGGCGGCCTGGCAGGCGCAACGTCCGGCGACCGGCCCTGACCAGCAGGTTATCGCGGTACGGTTGCTCCGGCAGACGGCGGCGATAGATGCCGATCGCCAGAATCGCGCCCAGACCCAGCACCACCATGGCGATCGTGCCGAGCAGGCCTTCTGACAGGCCCAGTGCGGCGGAGGCGGCGGGCAGGTCGCTCAGGGTCGCGAGAGCCGCCAGCGGTGGCAGGGCGCAACCCAGCGACAGGCTGGCGAACAGCGTCATGTGCGCGACTTCGGAGGCGCCCAGCCCGTGGCGTGCATATAAACGGTAGCGCACCGAGCCGCCGGACAGCAGCGACAGGCCGATGGCGTTGCCAATCGCAAATGCGGTGAAGCCGCCCAGCGCCAAAGTGCGCGGCGGCAGTGTCACGCCGGCATAGCGGCTGGCCGACCATTCATAGCCCAGCAATATGATGAAGCCGACCACCGTAGCAGCCACTGCGCCGAGCAGGGCCGGTTTCGGCACCGCCAGGATCGAGTCATGCAGGGCATACAGATCGAGCTCGCTCAGCAGGTGGCGACAGGCAATCAGCGCAATGGCAAACAGCAGCAACGTGACCGCCAGACCGATCGGCTGGCGATATTTGCTCAACCGATCCAGCAAGCGCAGGCGCTCGGGTTTGATCGGATGTTCTGCTGTGACGGTGTCTTGTGAATCAGACGAGTTGGCGCGCATCAATCACCTCTTGGATTGTGCGCGACAGGATGGAGGTATCCAGCCAAGTTACCAATCCCTGTAGAAAAAAATAATCACAAAATACTACGCCTCTCATCCGGGATCGGCGAGGGCGGGTCATGGATTGCAGACGTCTTGCCTGCGACTCAAGCATAGTCGCAACTCGGTCGGTCTGATGATCCTGAGCGTTTCACTGCAGCGTGACAGATCATTGTTGCGAAAGGACTTTTTCCACAGATACAAAAAAGGCCACTCTTTCGAGCAGCCTTTTTTGATGTTTGGTTGCGGGAGCCGGATTTGAACCGACGACCTTCGGGTTATGAGCCCGACGAGCTACCAGACTGCTCCATCCCGCGTCTGTGTGGCGGCATTCTACAGGCGAACGGCGAGGTGTCAACCGCTAATCCCGTAAAGGGTCAAATAAGTGTGAATTTGCGTCAAACGGTCGCAGCGGTGCGGTAAGTTTCGGAAATGCAACGAATTCCTGTTCGCCCCGATGTGCGTGATGCAGAGGCTGGTCTGAAAAACAGACAGACACAAAAAAGGCCACTCTTTCGAGTAGCCTTTTTTGATGTTTGGTTGCGGGAGCCGGATTTGAACCGACGACCTTCGGGTTATGAGCCCGACGAGCTACCAGACTGCTCCATCCCGCGTCTGTGTGTCGGCATTCTACAGAGGATCGCCGGGGTGTCAACCTTGAATCTGGATAAATCTGTTCCTGTTCAATCGGTTAGCGCTTTTTCCAGTGCAGGAGACGGGCGCGCAGGGCAGGCGGGGCAAGGCTTTCAGCTCTATCGGTCGGTGATTCTCGATTGAGAAAATAAATTCATCGTGGTTTTCCCACAGGCTGAAAAGAACATTCAGACCACTGGTGCTATATACAGGTGTCAGTGAGATACTGCGTTTCCGGCTCGCCATGTTTCCTTTTCTGTCATGACCCAGCGAAAAATCATCCACGTCGACTGTGACTGTTTCTACGCCGCCATCGAGATGCGCGACGACCCGAACCTGGCCGGCAAACCGCTGGCGGTGGGCGGGTCGGCAGATCGGCGTGGGGTGATTGCCACCTGCAACTATGAAGCGCGGGCGTATGGCGTACGTTCGGCAATGTCGTCCGGGCATGCCTTGAAGCTGTGTCCCGACCTGACCATCGTCAAGCCGCGCATGGAGGCCTATCGCGAAGCCTCGAAGGAAATCCATACGATCTTTCGCGATTACACCGACCTGATCGAGCCGCTGTCGCTGGATGAGGCCTATCTCGACGTCTCCGACAGCGCGCATTTTGGCGGCAGTGCCACGCGCATCGCGCAAGATATCCGCCGGCGGATCTCCAATCAGTTGCACATCACCGTGTCTGCGGGCGTGGCCCCGAACAAGTTTCTGGCCAAGATCGCCAGTGACTGGAAGAAGCCCAACGGGTTGTTCGTGATTACCCCGGATCAGGTCGAGGATTTCGTCAGTGGCTTGCCGGTGAGCAAGTTGCACGGCGTCGGCAAAGTCACTGCCGACAAACTGGGCAAGCTCGGCATCGTCGATTGCCTGCAACTGCGCGAGTGGGACAAGTTGGCGCTGGTGCGCGAATTCGGCAGTTTCGGTGAGCGACTCTGGAGTCTGGCCCGTGGGATCGATGACCGGTTGGTGCATAACGACAGCCGCCGACAGTCAATCAGCGTGGAAAACACCTACGACGTCGATCTGCCGGATCTGCGCAGTTGCCTCGACAAACTGCCGGAGCTGCTGGAAACCCTGAAAACCCGAATGGAGCGGATCGACAGCAGTTATCGCCCAGGCAAGCCGTTCGTCAAAGTGAAGTTCCATGACTTTACTCAGACCACACTGGAGCAAGCCGGGGCAGGGCGCGATCTGGGCAGTTATCAGTTGATGCTGACGCAGGCGTTCAACCGGGGCGGGAAACCGGTGCGGTTGTTGGGGGTGGGGGTGAGGCTGGAGGATTTGCGCGGTGGGTTTGAGCAGATGGAGCTGTTTGAGCGGTAGATGTGCGGTGTCTGTCAGGACCTCTTCGCGAGCAGGCTCGCTCCCACATTAGATTGCATTTCACTGTGGGAGCGAGCCTGCTCGCGAAGCTTTTGCTGTTAATTCGGTCCTGGATCAGCGACCAGACGCCCCGCATCCTTGGTCAGCGACTTGAGAAACTCGGCCTGCAACTCAGGATCGTTACGCGTCAGTTCGATCAGGCTTTGCTCCAGCTCGCTGGCTTCTTCTTCCAGACCCAGTTCCGACAGACGTTTGACCCGGTGAACCCACTGGCTCACTTCGTCGTCTTCCAGATCGTCGTAAATCAACCCGTGCGCTTCGAGCAACTTGCTGCGCAAATGGCTGCTGATCGCCAGGGATGAGTCGCTGTGCACGTCATCCTTGCCGTCTTCGACGCTGATCTGCAGCTTGCCGATATGGTTCAGGTCATTTTCGGCGAACGGACTGTCCAGCAGGTTCAGGCGCAGCACGCCGTTGCGGTCAGTGGTCATGTCGAAGGTCTGCTTGCCGGCCTTGACCTGCACCGGACGCTCGCTCCACGGCAGGCTCGAATACTCCGTGCGCTTGTCGCGCTGGACTTCATCGATACCGGCCAGGTTCTGTTGCGCACGACCGTGGGACTGCACGTTCATGAACGGGTTGACCCCGGCAATGCCGTAGTTCAACCAGTCCTTGGTCACGCTGTCCGGCAGGTTGCCCAGAGCGAATACGTTGACCACATTGGCGCCAATACCGGCGACCACGGCCACTGCACCCAGCGGAATCTCGTAGATTTCGCGCCAGGGCTGATAAGGCGTGTAGCGATCGTAACGACGGGTGACCTCAAACTCGGTGACTTCGAAGGTCTTCTGTTCGTTGATCTTCACGCGTCGTTGCGGCAGCTCGAGCACCTTAGGCTCACCGACATCGATCTGCAGGCTGTGATCGAGCAATTTGCGCTCGACCCGCTCTTCGTGCTCGCTGCGCTGTGACATCTGATTGGCACAGCCGCTGACCAGCAGGGCGCCGCACAAGGCGGCACCACCGAGGCCCAAGGTGTTTCGCTTGAACATGAGGTCTCTATCTGGATTCAGCGGCGGATACGGGCCTGAAGGAAGGACAGCACATCGGCAACCGGCAGCGCTTGCGCTTCGGCTTCGGTGCGGCTCTTGTATTCCAGGTTGCCTTCGGCGAGGCCGCGGTCACTGACCACGATCCGGTGAGGAATGCCGATCAGCTCCATGTCCGCAAACTTGATGCCCGGGCTGGTTTTCTTGTCGCGATCGTCCAGCAACACTTCGAAACCGGCCGCCGTCAGTTCTGCGTACAGCTTGTCAGTGGCTTCGCGCACCTGCTCGGTTTCATAACGCAGCGGTACCAGGGCGATCTGGAACGGCGCCAGGGTGTCGCTCCAGATGATGCCTTTGTCGTCGTTGTTCTGCTCGATGGCGGCAGCGACCACGCGGGATACGCCGATACCGTAGCAACCCATTTCCAGGGTGACCGGTTTGCCGTTCTCGCCCAGCACTTCGCACTTCATCGCCTTGCTGTACTTGTTGCCCAGCTGGAAGATGTGCCCGACTTCGATACCGCGCTTGATTTCCAGGGTGCCTTTGCCGTCCGGGCTTGGGTCACCGGCCACGACGTTACGCAGGTCGGCAACGGTTGGAACCGGCAGATCGCGCTCCCAGTTCACGCCGAAGTAGTGCTTGTCGTCGATGTTCGCACCGATGCCGAAGTCGCTCATCAGTTCGACCGAGCGGTCGATGATGATCGGCAGCGGCAGGTTCAGCGGGCCGAGGGAACCGGCGCCGGCGCCAATGGCGTCACGCAGCTCGGCATCGGAAGCCATGACCAGCGGGCTGGCCACGCCTGGCTGGTTGGCAGCCTTGATTTCGTTCAACTCGTGGTCGCCACGGATGATCAGGGCAATCAGCTTGCCTGGCTCTTCGGCATGGACGATTAGGGTCTTGATGGTCTTTTCAATCGGCAGATTGAATTTTTCCACCAGCGCGGCAATGGTCTTGGTGTCTGGAGTGTCGACCAGGCGCAGCTCTTCGGCCGGCGCTGGACGCGAGGTTTCGCGTGGCACGGCTTCGGCTTTCTCGATGTTCGCCGCGTAGTCGGAACCATTGCTGAAGACGATGTCGTCTTCGCCGGACTCGGCCAGTACGTGGAACTCGTGGGAGCCAGCGCCACCGATCGAGCCGTTGTCGGCTTCAACCGGACGGAATTTCAGGCCCAGACGGGTGAACACGTTGCAGTACGCCTGATGCATGCGGTCGTAGGTGACCTGCAGCGACGCCTGATCGGCGTGGAACGAGTAGGCGTCCTTCATGATGAATTCGCGGCCGCGCATCAAACCGAAGCGTGGGCGGATTTCGTCACGGAATTTGGTCTGGATCTGGTACAGGTTGATTGGCAGCTGTTTGTAGCTACTCAACTCGTTGCGCATCAGATCGGTGATCACTTCTTCGTGGGTCGGGCCCGCGCAGAAGTCGCGACCGTGGCGGTCTTTGATGCGCAGCAGCTCAGGGCCGTATTCTTCCCAGCGCCCCGATTCCTGCCACAGCTCGGCCGGTTGGGTGCTCGGCATCAACACTTCAAGAGAACCGGCAGCGTTCATTTCTTCGCGAACGATGGCTTCAACCTTGCGCATTACCCGCAAGCCCATCGGCAGCCAGGTGTACAGGCCCGAAGCGAGTTTGCGGATCATGCCGGCGCGCAGCATCAGCTGGTGGCTGACGACGACCGCATCGGAAGGCGTTTCTTTCTGTGTGGCGAGCAAAAATTGACTGGTGCGCATGGTTGGCCGTTGTCGGTTGCTATGACTGGAAATGACGGAGCAGTGTACCGGCGAGATTTGCCGACGTACAGGATTGCGCTCGGCGGTGAGGCTCAACGGCGGGAATCCTCCCGCCGTTGCTGAAATGTCCTACGACTCCTCGACGACGGAGGTTGGTGCAGGCTCGGGTGTCGGCGTCGGGCCCGCACGGCGATTTTCCTGGAACCAGTGCAGGGCGATCAACAGGAGGGTCGGCACGCCGAGCAGTGCGGTGATCATGAAGAAGCTGTGGTAACCGAACTTCTCGACCATTACCCCGGAATAGCCGCCCATCAGCCGCGGCAGCAACAGCATGATCGAACTGAGCAGGGCGTACTGGGTGGCCGAAAACTTGAGGTTGGTCAGGCTCGACAGATAGGCGACGAACGCCGAGGTCGCAAGCCCGGAACTGAAGTTGTCGAGCGAAATGGTGACCACCAGCATCTTCAGGTTCGGCCCCATATCGGCGAGCATCACGAACAGCAAGTTGGTCGCCGCCGACGCCGCGCCACCGATGAACAGGATCGGCAGGATGCCGAAGCGCACGATCAGCAGGCCGCCCATCCCGGCGCCGACCAGGGTCATGATCAGGCCAAAGATCTTGCTGACGCTGGCGATCTGGTCTTTGGTGAAGCCCTGATCGATATAGAACACGTTGGCCATTACGCCCATCACCGTGTCGGACATCCGGTAGGTGGCGATCAGTCCGAGCAGCAGCAACGCCTGCCAGCGGTAGCGCAGGATGAAGTCGTTGACCGGGGTCAGCACCGGCGCCAGGCCGCGACGGCCCATGGTCGACAGGCACAGGCCGGTGAGCAGGGTATAGAGGATCGCGCGCAGGAAAGCGCGGTCTTCGAGCAGCAGGTCGAGCGGACTCATCTGGCCGAACAATACGCTGGCGAAATCGGTGTTGTAGAGCTGGGTGAACATCGCCGGAACCGACACCAGCAACACGATCAGTACGAATACCGAGGCCAGTTGATGCGCGAAGCTGTAGCGGCCGGCCTGCAGCTGCGTGCGCAGTGGCACTGGCGGCTCGCGCATCAGCAGCGAAGTCAGCAGGGCAGGCACCATCAACACGCCGAACAGCGCGTAGGTGCCGGTCCAGGCCGAATGTTGATAGTTGAAGCCGGTGGAGCCGAAGCCTTCGGCGAAGAACAGGGCGCCCGCGGTGGCCAGCAGGGCGGCGACGCGATAGCCGGACATGTAACTGGCGGCCAGCGCGGCCTGGCGGCTGTCGTCGGCGATTTCCAGGCGATAGGCGTCTACCGCAATGTCCTGGGTGGCGGAAGCGAAAGCGACGATAACGGCAATGGCGATCAGCCAGGACAGGTGTTTCTGTGGATCACAGAAGCCCATGCCGATCAGGCCCAGAATCACCAGCGTCTGCGAGAGCACCAGCCACGAACGGCGGCGGCCCAGCTTGCCCAATAAAGGCAGGCGCCATTGGTCGAGCAGCGGTGACCAGACCCATTTGAAGGCGTACGCCAGACCGATCAGGCTGGCGTAGCCGATGGTTTCACGGGCAACGCCGGCCTCACGCAGCCAGACGGAAAGCGTCGAAAACACCAGCATGTACGGCAGGCCGGCAGCGAAACCGAGCAACAACAGCACGAGCGTCGAGGGACTGGCATAGGCGGCGAGCGCGGCGCGCCAGGTTTTACGGGGCATGGGCTGAAGTCTGCCTCAAGATTGCGAAAACAAAGCGCGCACTCTAACCGCTGTGCTCTACCGGACGCCAGCCATGGCGCTGAATATCCACACGATTGTTCAGGACGGTGACGCCTTCAGAACGCAATCGTGCCCGTTGTTCGTCCCCCGAAGGGCTGCCCGGCGGCAGGCTGATCCGACCGCCGGCACCCAATACCCGGTGCCACGGCAGTCTGGTATCGCCGGGTAATTGGCTCAGGGTCCGGCCGACCCAGCGGGCGGCGCGCCCCAACCCTGCGAGTTCAGCTAACTGACCATAGCTGACCACCTTGCCCTCAGGCACTTGGGCAAGGGTGGAATAAAGCGCCGTGCGTCGGATTTGCGCTTCGCTTTCCTCGGGATGATTCGGCTCTTTCACCTGCGCGGTTCCTGAACAATAGTCGTATCGATGGGCTCAAGCGTAATCGCTCGTTGACCAGATGAGAAATGAACTCAATGGAAATCGCTCGGTCAGTCCTTGTCAGGGTCTTATTCCTACGGATAATGCCGACCTTTTTCGCAAACTTGAGCCCTCGATCCGCTTATGTTGTCCAGAACCTTGCTGTGCCTTGCTGTTTTCAGTGCCTCCACGCCGCTGCTTGCCGATACCGTCTGGTTAAAGAACGGTGACAAGCTGAGCGGTAAGATCTCCGTTTTCGATGGCGGCAAATTGCTGATTCAGACCCAGTATGCGGGTGCGGTCAGCATCGACTGGAAAGAGGTCAAGACCCTGCAAAGCGATCAGGAACTGCTGGTCAAACAGGATGCCTACAACGGTGAAAAAGCCAAGTCGCTGACCGCTGCCGATGACGGCAAGGTCACCCTGGCCAACGGCGAGGCGCCGAAGACCGTCGAGCTGGCGAGCATTCAGCAGATTCTCAAACCCAAACCGGTGGTCGAGGATCTGGTATGGAAAGGCAATATTGGCCTGGCGATGGATTATCAACGGGCGGAAAAGGACACCGACGACTACGACATCGACTTCAAGACCACCGCGCGTCATGGCCGCTGGCGGCACACCGCCGAGGGCGAATACAACCGCGAAGTGCAGGACGAGCAGGTCACCACCAATAACTGGCGCGCCGAATACGCACTTGACCGCTTCCTCACCGACAAATGGTTCTGGCAGGGGCGCCTGAACTACAAGCGCGACTACGTTGAAGAGCTGTCGCGTCAGCGTGTGGTCGGTACCGGTCCGGGTTACCAGTTCTGGGACGACGAGCTGGGCGCGTTCTCGCTCGGTTCGCTGCTCAACCGCACCGATTACGAGTACAGCGATGGCGGCAAGGACAACTTCTATTCGGTCGCCATGAAGTGGGATTACAACCGTTACCTGATCGGCAAAAAAGTCGAGTTCTTCACCAATGGCGAACTGGGCAAGCCGCTGTCTGACGTAGCCAACTATGCGCTCGATGCCGAGATGGGCTTGCGCTACAAGGTCACCGACTGGGCGTCGCTCAACCTCAAGGCCGAACGCGACATCATCAGTGGAACCAAGGATGCGGATTTGAACAAGACCCGCTACACCGCAGGGTTTGGCGTGGCCTGGTAAGGCACAAACGAAAGATCGCAGCCTGCGGCAGCTCCTATAGGAGGGCTGTCACGGACTGCGATCTTTTTTGTGGTCGTTAAAAACACACGCCCACAAAAAAGCCCCGCTTTTGAGGGCGGGGCTCTTTTCTAAAGAAGCTACAAGTTAGATAACTTGTACTTCTTCAGCTTGCATGCCTTTCTGACCGCGGGTAGCGATGAAAGAAACCTGTTGGCCTTCTTTCAGGCTTTTGAAGCCGTCGGATTGGATAGCTTTGAAGTGAACGAACAGGTCGTCACCGGATTGTGGAGTGATGAAGCCGAAGCCTTTTTCATCGTTGAACCACTTAACGGTACCGGTTTGGCGATTAGACATGGTGTAACTCCTTGAACAAAGATAACTGCGACTCAGGAAGAACCCTGGCCGAGACTGAGTGCAAAGAGCAGGAAAAATTCTTGTAGATGGTTGGATCGAAATTCAACATATCGTGTAGAGATTCTCAGTGACACAAGCAACACAGTGGCGCCACCTTAACCCTTTTTCCGGAACGTGCCAATGTTTCTTGCGAAGGTTTCTCTGTTTTAGGGATCGACGGTGTGACGGTTCGTCGCCAGGGCCTGTATTTCCAGGGTGTTCGGCGAGAATTTCAGCGCGGACTTTGAACCCGGCGGCGCGCCCGGTAAGATGCCGGACAGATTTTTTCCACCTCGCTATTCAGGACACCCGCCATGAGCATCAAATCGGACAAGTGGATTCGCCGCATGGCGCAGGAACACGGCATGATCGAGCCCTTCGTCGAGCGCCAGGTGCGCGGCAGCGACGACAGCCGTGTGATTTCCTACGGTGTGTCGAGCTACGGCTACGATGTGCGCTGCACCAACCATTTCAAGGTGTTCACCAACATCAATTCGGCGATCGTCGATCCGAAAAACTTCGACGCCGGCAGCTTTGTCGACATCCACAGCGACGTCTGCATCATCCCGCCGAACTCCTTCGCCCTGGCCAGCACCGTCGAATACTTCCGCATTCCGCGCAACGTATTGACCATCTGCCTGGGTAAAAGCACCTACGCGCGCTGCGGTATCATCGTTAACGTCACCCCGCTCGAGCCTGAGTGGGAAGGCCACGTGACCCTGGAATTCTCCAACACCACCAACCTGCCGGCGAAAATCTACGCTAACGAGGGCGTGGCGCAGATGCTGTTCCTCGAATCCGACGAGCAATGCGAAGTTTCGTACAAGGATCGCGGCGGCAAATATCAGGGCCAGCGTGGCGTGACCCTGCCGCGTACCTGATCCATCCGGCAGTTCGCGGGAATTCTTTGGCGGGCAGACACTCTATGGGGTGTACTGCCCGTTTTTGCTTCTGGCAAAGCGGGCCTTCGCCGAGGAGGTTGCATGAAGATCGATCCGCATATCACCGCCCAACTGGCAAGGCTTGAGCCCAATCAGGTTGGCGTTTTGGCCTGGTCATTGTTGGCACACCCGGCTTTCCATATGGCAGGCGGCATTCCCGGTCAGCCTGATCCCGACACCCCTAACGAACAACCGACCGAACCCGGCGAGCCGACGCTGCCGGACGAGCCGCCACCCGCACCAGTGGCCTGAGTCGCTACTCCATGAATGGCCAGTCAGTTGGGGTTTGCCCAAGACCTCAACTGACGGGCCATATTTCGTTGTCGCCGATGACGAAAATCCTGCACTGAGCGTCTTTCTCGACCTGATAACCACCGGTAAAGGCACCAAAGGCCGGCAGCAGGCTCAATCGCTCACCCAGTCGAAAACATGCCAGGCGCAAACGCTGCCGCCCCTTGCCGTTGAGCCGATAGACCGGATGCACATGCCCGGCCAGCACGTGTCGTTCGGGATGCGGGGCGGGTTCGTGTTGCAGGGCAAACGGCCCGAGCAGCATCGGTTCCGGAACCACCCGGATATTCAGCGCCGTCGGTGGATCCCCGGCACGTTTGTCGTGGTTGCCGCGAATCAGCGTCATCGGCAGATCCGCGTGCCGTGCACGCCATTCGGCCAAGGCATTCAGCGTACCCGTCGCATGCGAACCGGGGCCGTGCAGAAAGTCACCGAGGAAAATCAATTGCCGACAGGGCAGTCTGGCCAGCAAGCGGTCGAGCACTTCGATATTCGCCGTCGTGGTGCCTTGTGGTACCGGCTGGCCGAGGCTGCGATAGGCCGCGGCCTTGCCGAAATGCACATCGGCGATCAGCAGTGCTTGCTGCGCCGGCCAATACAGGGCCTTTTCCGGCAGCAGCCAGAGCTCCTCACCAGCCAGGCGCACTGGATACGCTGCACTCATGAGGCTTGACCCTTGTCGGCGGATTTCTCCAGATCGCCGACCATGCGCCGGATGCGGTCAGCGAGTTTTTCCGAACTCATGCTTTCGCGCATGCGCTCCACCAGCAACGGAAAGCCTAGCGGTGTAGGACGTTTGATCAGGTGCATGTCCAGTTTCATCCGGTTGATCCGCTCCAATGTCTGTTCCAGACGACGAATATCCAGTTCTTCCCGTAAGACTTCTTCCCCGGCCTGGGCCAGCAGCAGGTTGTCGGCGTCGTACTGCTTGAACACCTCGAAGAACAATCCGCTGGAGGCCTGTACCTGTCGGGTACTTTTCGGCGCGCCGGGATAACCGGCGAACACCAGCCCGGCGATCCGCGCGATCTCGCGAAAACGCCGCAACGCCAACTCCCCGGCATTGAGGCTGGCCAGCACGTCGCGCAGCAGATGCTCGGGGCTGAGCAGCGCCGCATCGAATTGCTCGAACCAATCGACCGGCGTGGCGCTGAGCAACTCCAGCCCGTAATCATTCACCGCAATCGAGAACGTCAGTGGCTGGCGCTGACTCACGCGCCACGCCAACAGGCTGGCGAGCCCCAGATGCACCTGGCGCCCGGCAAACGGATAAAGGAAAAGGTGCCAGCCTTCACGGGATTTCAGCGCTTCGGCCAACAGACTGTCGGAGGTGGGCAGACCCGACCAGCGCGCCTGGGTTTGCAGCAACGGCTGCAGCGCGTGCATTTCCGGGCCGACGAACTCACCGCGCGCCGCCGCCGTGAAGCGGCTGACCACGGCGGCGGCCAGTTCGTTGGAAAGCGGCATCCGCCCACCATTCCAGCGCGGCACGGCGGCTTTTTTCGCGGTGCTGCGTTTGACGTACGCGGTCATGTTCTCCACTCGCACCAATTCCAGCAAACGCCCGGCAAACAGAAAGCCGTCACCCGGTTTCAGCCGCGCGATAAAGCCTTCCTCGACACTGCCCAACTGCTTGCCGCCGCCACCCTTGCTCCAGAATTTCAGGTTGATACTGGCGTCGCTGACGATGGTGCCGATGCTCATGCGATGCCGGCGTGCCAATCGCGCATCGGGGACGCGCCAGACACCGTGTTCATCCGGTTCGACCCGGCGGTAATCCGGATAGGCCGTCAGCGACATCCCGCCATGACGTACGAAAGCCAGCGCCCAGGCCCAATCTGCCAGTGTCAGGTCACGATAAGCCCAGGCACCACGCACTTCTTCGTACAGCTCCTCGGGAATAAAGCCACCGCCCAGCGCCATGCTGACCAGATGCTGCACCAGCACATCGAGCGGTTTGTGCGGCGACAGACGCGGTTCGATGAGTCGTTGCGCCACGGCGTCGCCTGCGGCAGCGGCTTCGATCAGTTCCAGGCTGTGGGTCGGCACCAGCGTCACTCGCGAGGTGCGCCCAGGCGCGTGACCGGAGCGCCCGGCGCGTTGCATCAGCCGCGCCACGCCTTTGGCCGAGCCGATTTGCAGCACCCGTTCCACCGGCAGAAAGTCCACGCCCAGATCCAGGCTCGAGGTGCAGACCACGGCTTTCAACTGCCCGTCCTTCAACGCTTGCTCGACCCAGTCGCGGGTCTCGCGGGACAGTGAGCTGTGGTGCAACGCGATCAGCCCGGCCCAGTCCGGCCGCGCCTCGAGCAGCGCCTGATACCAGATTTCCGATTGTGCGCGGGTATTGGTGAACACCAGGCTGCTGGCGCAGGCGTCCAGTTCGGCGACCACCTGCGGCAGCATCTTCAGACCGATGTGCCCGGCCCACGGAAAACGCTCGATGGCCGGTGGGATCAAGGTGTCGACCTTGAGTGATTTTTCACTCTGGCCCTGCACGCTGATGCCGCCACCCTGTGGGATCAGCACCTGTTCGGCGTGGGCTTGATTACCGAGGGTGGCGGACACGCCCCAGACGATCAGTTCGGGTTGCCAATGGCGCAGACGGGCGAGGGCCAGTTGCAGCTGCACGCCGCGTTTGTTGCCGAGCAGTTCGTGCCATTCATCGACGACGATCATCCGCAGGCTCGACAACGCAGTCCTAGCATCGGCACGGGCGAGCAGCAGGGTCAGGCTTTCCGGGGTGGTGATCAGCGTGGTCGGCAGGCGTCGGCCCTGTCGCGCGCGTTCGGCGCTGCTGGTGTCGCCGGTGCGCAGACCGATGCTCCACGGAATCTGCAAATCGCTGACCGGCGCTTGCAAGGCGCGCGCGGTGTCGGCGGCGAGGGCGCGCATCGGCGTGATCCACAGCACGGTCAGTGGTTCAGCTGGCGTTTTGCGTTTTTTGCTGTCTGCAACGCTGGGTTTGATGCGGGCGAAGCGGTTGAGCGCGGCGAACCACACCGCATAGGTTTTACCGGCGCCGGTGCTGGCATGGAGCAACCCCGACTGACCTTGTTTGACGGCGGCCCACACTTGCTTTTGAAAGGCGAACGGCTTCCAGTTGCGTGCGCTGAACCAGAGTTTTGCGAAGTCGGTGGAGGTCGGCATACCGGCGGCGTGCGCTCTGAAAGTGTTCCTTCAGTGACCGCGCCGTTGCGGGACAAGTTTAATTTTGTGCGATTACCTACACCATTGTGGGAGCGGGCTTGCTCGCGAAAGCGGTGTGCCAGTTAGAACAGTTTTGACTAACACACCGCTTTCGCGAGCAAGCCCGCTCCCACAGGTTTTTATCTGCGTCTGTTACTTGAGGTTCCCGCTGAGGAACTGCTTCAGCCGTTCGCTCTTCGGGTTGCCCAGCACGTCTTCCGGCGCGCCTTCTTCTTCCACCAGCCCTTGATGCAGAAACAACACCTGGCTGGAGACCTTGCGGGCGAAGCTCATTTCATGGGTCACCATGATCATCGTCCGACCTTCTTCAGCCAGACCCTGAATCACCCGCAACACCTCACCCACCAGCTCCGGGTCGAGTGCCGAGGTCGGTTCGTCGAACAGCATCACTTCCGGCTCCATCGCCAGCGCCCGGGCAATCGCCACCCGCTGTTGCTGGCCGCCAGAGAGAAACGCCGGGTACTGATCGGCAACCCGCGCCGGCAGGCCCACTTTATCCAGATAACGGCGGGCGCGGTCTTCAGCTTCCTGCTTGCTGCAACCCAGCACCCGGCGCGGGGCCATGGTGATGTTTTCCAGCACGGTCATGTGGCTCCACAGGTTGAAGTGCTGGAACACCATGGCCAGTCGCGTGCGCAGGCGTTGCAGTTCATTCGGGTCGGCGACGTGCATGCCGTGGCGATCGGTGACCATGCGGATCGCCTGGCCATCGAGGCTCATGGCGCCGTCGTTGGGTTGTTCGAGGAAGTTGATGCAGCGCAAAAAGGTGCTTTTACCCGAGCCGCTGGCGCCGATCAGGCTGATCACGTCGCCGGTTTTGGCCTTGAGCGAAACGCCTTTGAGTACCTGATGGTCGCCATAGCTTTTGTGCAGACCTTCAACAGTCAATTTGTACATGGGACAGACATCCTCAAGGCGAAAGTAGGTAGCCGCTGCGATAGGCTTCGGCGCCCGCCACGTGGGCGATCACCATGCCGGCAGTGGCCATGCGCCGCAGCGAGCGGGCGTACAGCAGGCCGGCGGCAGTGCAATGAATGGGGGTGACCCGGTCGTGGATCGGGTCGATGATTTCGGCAATCTGTTGCCCGGCTTGCAGGTATTGCCCGGCCGTGGCGGTGTACACCAGCAAGCCGCCCACCGGCGTGGTCACCGGTTCGACGCCGGCCAGCGGCGTGGCCGGGAAGGGCAGGGGCGGCTGCGGCTTGGTCTCGCCGACGATCGCGTCGAACTGGATCAGGTAATCGATCAAGGCCTGGCAGTCACGGCTGGCCAGCGGGTGATTGACGTCACCCTGGCCGCGCAACTCCACGGTCACCGAAAAACTGCCCAGCGGAATCTCGAAGTGCTCGCCAAAGCGTTCCTGCAGTTGCCACCACAACAGGGTGAAGCATTCGTCGAACGACTGGCCGCCGGAGTCGGTGGCCAGCAGACTGGCCTGAGCTTCGATGTAACGCGCCAGCGGCTCGACCTGCGGCCACGCTTCGGGCGTGGTGTAGAGATGAACCACGGATTCGAAATCGCAGTGCAGATCCAGCACCATGTCGGCATCGCACGCTAGCCGTTGCAAGGTCAGGCGCTGGGATTGCAGTTGTGTGCCGGGCGTTTGACGGGCGAGGGCGTTGCGCAGGCTGGCGCGGATCAGCTCAAGGTTGCGCTGCGGGTCGTCGCCCAGTTTGCCCTCGATGTCGTTGCCGATTTCTTCGCTGAGGTCGACGAACCAGCGATTGAAATTCTGCCCGCTCTCCATCTCGTACCGGCCCAGCGGCACGTCCATCAGCACTTGTTCGAGGCCGACCGGGTTGGCCACCGGCACCAGCACAATCTGGCTGCGCAGGCGCCCGGCGGCTTCCAGCTCCGCCAGTCGCTGCTTGAGGTGCCAGGCCACGAGCATGCCGGGCATTTCGTCGGCATGCAGCGAGGACTGGATGTAGATCTTGCCTTGGGCCTGCTCCGGGCCGAAGTGGAAGCTGTGGATCTGTCGTGCGGTCCCCGGCACCGGGGCCAACAGGTCATGGATCTGGTGTCGCATTACAGGTTTTCCTAGTGGGTCGGCCCGAGGAATGCCAGCCATCGGCGTTCGGCGAGGCGGAACAGGCCGACCAGCGCGAAGGTGATGGTCAGGTAGATCAGCGCGGCGATGCCGAACGATTGAAAGGTCAGGTAGGTCGCCGAGTTGGCGTCCCGCGCAACTTTCAGGATGTCGGGGATGGTCGCGGTGAAGGCCACGGTGGTCGAGTGCAGCATCAGGATCACTTCGTTGCTGTAATACGGCAACGACCGGCGCAGCGCCGACGGCATGATCACGTAGGCGTACAGCTTCCAGCCGGTCAGGCCGTAGGCCTTGGCCGCTTCGACTTCGCCATGGTTCATGCTGCGGATCGCCCCGGCGAAAATCTCCGTGGTGTAGGCGCAGGTGTTGAGGGCGAACGCGAGGATCGTGCAGTTCATCGCATCGCGAAAGAAACTGTCGAGCAACGGCTGCGCGCGCACGGCGGCCAGGCTGTAGATCCCGGTGTAGCAGATCAGCAACTGGATGTAGAGCGGCGTGCCACGGAACAGGTAGGTGTAGAACTGCACCGGCCAGCGCACATAGAAATGCGGGGATACCCGGGCAATCGACAACGGGATCGATACCAGAAAACCGATGAAAATCGAGGCGCTGAGCAGCCACAGGGTCATCGCCAGACCGGTGATGTTGGTACCGTCGGTATAAAGGAAGGGTTTCCAGTATTCCTGCAGGAGTTCGATCATCGTACGGCCTCCCGGGCACCGGCGGCGTAGCGACGCTCAAGCCAGCGCAGGATGACGTTGGATGCACTGGTGATCAGCAGATAGATCAAGGCGGCGAGTACCAGGAAGTAGAACAGTTGATAGGTGCTTTTACCGGCGTCCTGCGCGGCTTTGACCAGATCCGCCAGACCGATGATCGACACCAGTGCGGTGGCCTTGAGCATCACCATCCAGTTGTTGCCGATGCCCGGCAAGGCGAAGCGCATCATTTGCGGGAACACCACAAAGCGAAAACGCTGGCCACGTTTGAGACCGTAGGCGGTGGCCGCTTCGACCTGACCGCGTGGTACGGCGAGGATCGCCCCACGGAAGGTTTCGGTGAAATACGCGCCATAGATGAAGCCCAGGGTGATCACCCCGGCGGTAAAGGAGTCGATCTCGATGTAGTCCCACTCCATGACGTCGGTCAGGGCGGTCAGCCAGGTTTGCAGGCTGTAGAAAATCAGCAGCATCAGCACCAGATCCGGCACCCCGCGAATCAGCGTGGTGTAAAGCTGGGCAGGCAGGCGCAGCAGTTTGGATTTCGACAGTTTGGCACTGGCGCCCAAGAGACCGAGCAACACGGCCACCAGCAGCGATAACGCCGACAATTTGATGGTCATCCAGGTGCCTTCCAACAGCAACGGGCCGAAGCCCTTGAGGCTGAAGGCGGAGAGCCCCAGATTTTGTAAGAGGTTTTCGAACATAAATCAGCAACCTGAGCGGATGGAAAAGGCGCCCATCGACTGATGGGCGCCAGGGCATTATTTACCGCTGTACAGATTCAGATCGCCAAAGTGTTTCTTTTGAATCTCGGCGTATTTGCCGTCATCGTGTAACGCTTTGATACCTTTATCTAAAAGCGCCTTCAGCTCTTTGTTACCTTTCTTAATACCGACAGCGGTTTTGGCTGGCAGCAATTCGCTGTCGACCGGCTTGCTGACTTCGTAGTTGGCGCCATCCGGCGACTTCAAAAAGCCCAGTTCGGCTTGCAGCATGTCCTGGATCGAGGCGTCGAGACGGCCGTTTTTCAGGTCGGCGTAGACCTGATCCTGGTTGGCGTAAGCCTGGATTTTCACCCCGGCCTTCTCCAATACGGCCTTGGCGTAGGCTTCCTGGATGGTGCCTTGCTCGTAACCCACAGACTTGCCCTTGAGGGAAGCGACGTCATCGCTCAGGCCGGAGCCCTTCTTGAACACGTAGGAAGTCGGGCCGGAGAACAGCTCGCTGGAGAAGTCGATCGCCTTTTCACGGGCCGGGGTCACGGTCATCGACGAGATCACACCGTCGAATTTGTTGGCGTTGAGGCCCGGAATCATGCCGTCGAAGTCACTTTCAACCCATTTGCACTTGACCTTCAGCTCGGCGCAGATCGCGTTGCCCAGGTCGATGTCGAAGCCCACCAGGCTGCCGTCGGCCGCTTTCGACTCGAACGGTGCGTAGGAAGGATCAACGCCAAAACGCAGCTCTTTGTATTCCTTCGCCAGCGCGGAGCCGGCAGCCATGCACAACGCCAGTGCAGAAAGGGTCAGCAATGCTTTTTTCATTATTCAATCTCTAAGAACCAATATGAGCGCTTGTGGCGCAGAATTATTGTTACTGGAACGCGTACGACCTATAGAAAGTAGCAATTTCCGAACCAGAGTCCCGAACAAGTGTTTTAAAAGGTTGGGGGAGGGAGGAGGGAGAGGGATTGGTGCACGGGAATGGGCGGCTGTTGAAGGCTGCACCAACTTGGGTCGATGCACGCATTTTTAGGTGCTGGGATGAGCCGTTGTGGCGAGGGAGCTTGCTCCCGCTGGAGGGCGAAGCACTCCCCTGGATTTTTCAAATAGACCATCGTTTTGCGACTGCTGCGCAGTCGAGCGGGAGCAAGCTCCCTCGCCACAGGGCGTTCATCCAGTTAAATGTGATCGGTGTCCCCGGAAACCGGGTCAGGCCAGCAAATCCTGCAGCGTCGCCAGGCTGTCGGCCTCATCCACCGTCTTGTCCTGCCGCCAGCGCAGCATCCTTGGAAAACGCACGGCGATCCCGCTCTTGTGTCGCCGCGACAGGGCGATGCCTTCGAAACCCAGTTCGAACACCAGACTCGGCTTGACGCTGCTGACCGGGCCGAATTTTTCCACGGTGGTCTTGCGCACGATGCTGTCGACCTGGCGCATTTCCTCGTCGGTCAGCCCCGAATAGGCCTTGGCGAACGGCACCAGCGCCCGTTGGCTGGACTCGGGCGGGCCGTCCCACACGGCGAAGGTGTAATCGCTGTACAGGCTGGCGCGCCGGCCATGTCCGCGCTGGGCATAAATCAACACCGCATCGACGCTGAACGGATCGACCTTCCACTTCCACCACACGCCCATGTCCTTGGTCCGGCCTACGCCATACAGGGCGTCGCGGGCCTTGAGCATCATGCCCTCGACACCGAGGCGCCGTGAGGCTTCACGCTGGCGGGCGAGATCGAACCAGTCGCTGCCGGTCAGAATCGGCGAGGCCAGTAACACCGGGTTGTTACCGTGAGCGATGACCTGCTCCAGTTGCGCGCGTCGTTCGGCCTGCGGACGGTTGCGCCAGTCTTCGCCTTGCCACTCCAGCAAATCGTAGGCAAGCACCACCACCGGCACTTCTTCGAGGATTTTCTTGTCGAGGGTTTTACGCCCGATGCGTTGCTGCAGCAGCGCGAACGGTTGCACCGCCGGCGGTGCGCTCGATTGCGGGTCGAAGGCGTCTGCGGTGCTCGGATGGGTGCTTTTCCAGACCACGATTTCGCCGTCGATTACCGTGCCGTCGGGTAACGCGTGGACCAGTGTGTCGAATTCGGGGAAACGCTCGGTGACCAGTTCTTCACCCCGCGACCAGACCCACAGCCGACCCTCGCGCTTGACCACCTGCGCGCGGATGCCATCCCACTTCCATTCCACTTGCCAGTTGCTCGCCGGCCCCAGCAGCGCTTCAAATTCCTCGACCGGTTGCGACAAGGCATGCGCGAGGAAAAACGGGTAGGGCTGGCCGCCACGTTGCGCATGTTCGTCGGCGGACTCCGGCGCGATCAGTTTCAGGTAGCTGGCCGCGTTCGGCCGGTTTGACAGGTCGGTGTACCCCACCAACCGCTGCGCCACGCGTTTGCTGTCGAGGCCGGCCATCGACGCCAATGCGCGGGTGACCAGCAATTTCGACACGCCGACGCGGAAACTGCCGGTGATCAGCTTGATGCACAGCATCAGGCTCGGTCGATCCAGTTGCGCCCACAGCGCGGGCAGGTGGCGGGCGAGGTACTCCGGGGTTTCACCGCGCAGTGGCAGCAGCTTGTCTTCAATCCATTCGGCAAGACCGGCCTCGGAGCTGTGCGAATTTTCCGGGAGCACCAGGGAAATGGTTTCCGCCAGATCGCCAACGGATTGATAACTTTCCTCGAACAGCCACGGTTGCAATCCCGAGACTTCCACTGCCAGTTCGCGCAGGATGCGCACCGGCACCAGTTGCCGCGGGCGTCCACCGGACAGAAAGTACACCGCCCATGCCGCGTCCTGCGGTGCTGCTTGAGCGAAGTAGGTTTGCATCGCTGCCAGTTTGGCGTTGCTCGACGTGGTGGCGTCGAGTTCGGCGTACAGCTCGGCGAAGGCTTTCATGCTTGCACCTCGGCGATAACCGGCTCGGCGCCAATGTTCTCCTCTTCGTCGTCGCCGTATTCGGTGTTGAAACCCTGCGCGTCCAGGCCTTGTTCGCGCAGATGCCGGACCAGCACGCCGATCGAGCCGTGGGTGACCATCACCCGTTCGGCGCCGGTCTGTTCGATGGCCCAGAGCAGGCCGGGCCAGTCGGCGTGATCCGAAAGCACGAAACCGCGATCCACGCCGCGCCGCCGACGGGTGCCGCGCAGGCGCATCCAGCCGCTGGCGAAGGCGTCGCTGTAGTCACCGAACCGGCGCATCCAGGTGCTGCCACCGGCCGAGGGCGGGGCGATCACCAGCGCCTGACGCATGATCGGGTCGGATTTTTTGATGTCGCCGGCGTAGATCGTCGGCGGCAGGTACACGCCGGCCTCGCGGTAGACCCGGTTCAGCGGTTCGACGGCACCGTGACTGAGGATCGGGCCGAGGCTGGCGTCGATGCCGTGCAGAATCCGCTGAGCCTTGCCGAATGAATAACAGAACAACACGCTGGCCTTGCCCGCCGCGATGTTCGCCTGCCACCACTGGTTGATCTCGCTGAACACCTGCGCCTGTGGTTGCCAGCGGTAGATCGGCAGGCCGAAAGTCGATTCGGTGATGAAAGTGTGGCAGCGCACCGGTTCGAACGGCGCACAGGTGCCGTCGGGTTCGATTTTGTAATCCCCCGACGCGACCCAGACTTCGCCGCCGTATTCCAGACGCACCTGTGCCGAACCGAGCACATGCCCGGCGGGATGGAAACTCAAGGTCACGCCGTGATGGGTCAGCCGCTGGCCGTAGGCGAGGGTTTGCAGGTTGATGTCCTGACCCAGACGCGCACGCAAAATCCCTTCGCTGGCGCTGCTGGCAAGGTAGTGCTGATTGCCGTTACGGGCGTGATCGCCGTGGGCATGGGTGATCACCGAGCGCTCGACCGGGCGCCACGGATCAATGTAGAAATCCCCGGCAGGGCAATACAAACCTTCGGGGCGGGCGATAACAAGGTCCATGTCGTTACCAGAATGGGGGGCTTGTTAGCTATGAGGTTGGCGCGAGTCCGGAAGTTCTATCGATTATTTTCGAGTCGCTACAAAACCAATGTGGGAGCGGGCTTGCTCGCGAAGGCGGTTTAACTGACACATCTATTCTGACTGTGTCTCCGTCTTCGCGAGCAGGCTCGCTCCCACAAGGGAACTGCGTTTATTTGCCGGGGGTCAGGGTCAAACGCGTCTTGCCATACACCCGGTCAAAGTTCTGCGGCTGCATCGGCAAGCCGATGTACTGACCCTTGAGCCACGCATCGATGCCATTGAGGTAATTCGGGCTGGCCGGGTTACCGGACTGGCCGGTGCCGTTCTGCCCCATCAGCGGTTCGCTCTGGCTGAAGTCGACGATGAAACGCATCGACGGCGCACGCGTGGTGCTGAAGTCCTGACCCCAGGCAAACGCCGCGGTATTGAGCGTGGTGTGATCGCCGCCGGCTGCCAGCGGGCCGCGAACGGTCTGGCCATTGGCGTTTTTCCACGTGTAGCTGTGCAGTTTGCCCCACTGCCAGGCCTTGCGGTCGCCGCCCAACTGACTGTCGCCAGCGTTGATCGCGGCGGCCAGACTGCGCGCCAGAATCACGGCTTTGTCTTCTTTCTGCGGGGTACGCAAGTCATCCCAGAACGGGCTGTCTTCGCGCCCGAGCAGGTGATCGGCCTGCGCCGCGTAGGACAAGTCGCCATTGGCAACAAAGGCTTTCCACGCCGGGCTCGACTCCGGGCCGAGCTCATCGAGGAAGATCTGCTTCATGCTTTCTTGCAGGAACAGTTCATAGATCGCCGCATCCGCCGAGGTCGGGCTGAGCTTGCCGTCAAACGCCATCAAGCGGGTAAACGCTTCGCGCGCCTTGCTGCGATCGGCTTCCGGCAGGGCGTCGATCGCCTGTTTCAGCGGCTGCTTCATGCCCGGCGCTTCAAACATTTTCTTCAGTTTGGCGGCGAAGGTGGTGGTCTGGTCGTACTGCATGGCGATTACGCTGCGACCGTCCTGTTTGCCGCTGCCGGCCAGTTCCGTCAGACGTTCGCCGCGCTCTGGCGCTGCCCATGAGTTGGACAGCTGCATGCCGTAGCCGTGAGGAATGACCCGCTGGTTGGCGGTGCCGAGCCAGCCTTGGGTCGGGTCCTGATCGTACGGGTGGAGCATCGGGTCGGCGTAACCGTCCCAGTCGTAGCGACCTTCCCAGCCCGGCGATGGCAGCAGGCCTTCGCCTTCGCGCCGGTTGGGGAAACGCCCGGTGACCTGCCAGCCGATGTTGCTGGCGTCGGCGAATACCATGTTCAGGGCGATGGCGCGGATCTCGCGGCTGGCGTCTGACGCGCGTTCAACGTTCTGCGCACGGGTCAGGTCAAAAAATGCGTCCAGCGATTTGTCGTCGGTGAAGCTCGGGGTTTGCAGGGCCAGGCCAAAACCGTTGCCCTGTACGGCCTGAGCACTGTTGAGCAGTGCGCCGTGTCGGGTTTCGTACACCGCTTCGCGAATCGGCCGCTGGCCTTTGACGAAATAGGTTTCGTTGCGCACGCCCAGCGGCTGCCATTTGCCATTGACCTCATAGGTCAGGCTGTTGCCTTGACGGCGGATTTTTTCCAGGAACAGGTCCTGGTTGTCGCCGAGCACGCTGGTGGCGCTCCACGCGACTTTGCCGTTGAAGCCTCCGAGGATCATCGGCAAACCGGCAACGGTGACACCGGCGGCCTGATATTTCGGCGCGCGGATCTGCACGAAGGTCCACAGCGACGGTGCCGCCAGTGGGCCGTGGCTGTCACTGGCGAGAATGCTCTTGCCGCTGCGGCTGCGTTGCGGGGCGATGGCCCAGTTGTTCGAGGTGCTGGCGCCCAGCAGATTCACCGCCGCCAATTGTTGGCTGGCGTTGCTCAGCTCGGTCAGGCCCGGAATCTGCCCGCTGAGCTTGAGGCCTTGCAGCTTGTCAGCCTCGGCCAGTGGCAGGTTTTCATCCGGTGCGGACGGGGTCAGCCAGGCGAGTTTGTCGCTGCTCACGGTTTGCGCCAGCACCAGCGAGGCAATCTCTTCCGGCAGGTTGGCCGACTGGCTGAAGTTCAGCAACGCGAACATCAGTGCCGAATCTTCCGGTTTCCAGTATTCCGGCTTGTAGCCACTGGCGGCGAGATCGCCCGGCAGTTTGTCGGCGTAGCGGAACAGGTAGGCGTTGACGCCCCGCGCATAGACTTCGAAGAAACGCTTGAGGCGTGGCGACGAGGCCTTGTACAGCTCGTCGGCGCTTTTCTTCAGGTTGACCGCGCGCATGTAGCGGTCGGCGTCGAGCATCGAGGCGCCGGACATTTCCGCCAGACGGCCCTGGGCCAGCAGGCGCAGGGTGACCATCTGGTTGATGCGGTCGCTGGCGTGCACGTAACCGAGGGTGAACAGTGCGTCGTGGAAGCTGTTGCTTTCGATCAACGGCATGCCCATGGCATTGCGTCGCACCGAAACGTTCTGCGCCAGGCCCTTGAGCGGTTGCACGCCGGAGGTAGGCGGGAGGGTGTCCTGCGCGTTCCAGGTCTGGCAACCGGACAGGCTCAAGACACCGGTCACTGCTGCGGCAACGCCGAACCGGGGAAGAAAATGTGTAAGGGCTGGCGAGGCCATGGCAAAGCTCCTGCGGGGGTGTAGAGGCTGGGGGCGCAATAAAGCCGCTACGTTAGTGAGCAGGAGATGGCCGCGCAAGCGGGGCGAGTGGTTATTTCTTGCCATTGATCGATGATTGTCTGATGGCTTGCTTATTTGCAGGGGTGGGTGATGAAGTGCGGGAATCAAATGACTCTCGTGAGAAGACGCCATGGAGCTCAAGGCCAACGCTGCACTGATCATCATCGACCAGCAACAAGGCATTCTGCAGCCGCGCCTGGGGCGGCGGAATAACCCACAGGCTGAAGAGCGCATGCTCGATTTACTGAGGGCGTGGCGCAGTAGCGGGCGGCCGGTGATTCATGTGCAGCATCTGTCGCGTGAACCGGATTCGGTGTTCTGGCCCGGGCAGTCAGGGGTGGAATTTCAGCAGCGATTCATGCCGCAGGACGGTGAATGGCTGATCCAGAAACAGGTACCGGATGCGTTTTGTGCCACGGGGCTGGAAGCGCAGCTGCATGAGGCGGGGATCGGGCAATTGATCATTGTTGGTGTAGCGACCAACAATTCGGTGGAATCCACAGCGCGCACGGCGGGCAATCTGGGGTTTGAGGCGTGGGTGGCGGAGGATGCGTGTTTCACCTTCGACAAGGCCGATTATTTCGGCACACCGCGTTCAGCCGAAGAAGTGCACGGGATGTCGCTGGGGAATTTGCAGGGGGAGTATGCGACGGTGGTCAGTGCTGCGCAGATTCTGGCAGTCGCCTGAAAAACCTGTGGGAGCTGGCTTGCCAGCGATAGCGGAGTGTCAGGCTGCATCAATGCTGGATGTGCCGGCCTCATCGCTGGCAAGCCAGCTCCCACAGTCGACTGCGTTCAGTCAGCGGGAACGCGGTCAACTGTGGGAGCGGGCTTGCTCGCGAAGGCAATGTGTCAGGCGAAGAATATCTTCACCTGAAACATCAAGCGCCGTGGCACTTCTTGAATTTCTTGCCGTTGCCGCATGGGCAAGGGTCGTTGCGGCCGACGTCTTTCAGGGCGTTGCGCACCGGTTCCTGGTGGGCGTGGCCGCAGTTCGGGCCGTGGACATGGCCATGGTCGTGATCGTGATGATGGTCATGATCGTGGTTGCAGTCAGGGCCATGGACATGAGGTTGCTGAGTCATCGGTTGTGCTCCGGAATTAAATCGGCGGGGATTATCACGCCATTGCGCTCCAGGTGCACGTAGTGGGCGATGAATAAACCGGTTTCCATCTCGCCCTGCAATCGATAGGGCACCTGCTGGTGCTGACTTTTCAGCATTTTCACCACGTCCTTGACCCGCGGCCACAGGTTGGTGCGAATCGGTATCCGATAGAACGCGCTGCTTTTCGGCCCTACCGTGATCCAGTGTTCATGCTCGCCTTCGGCCAGCAACAGGTCTGCCAGATGAATGCGATATTCCATGCCGCGCACGGTCAGGTCGCTGTCGTTGGGGTTGTCGATGCGAAAGTGCAGGATGAATTTCTGTTCGAGCAGCTTGGCCCGCACCACCTCGACTTTTACCAGGTGCACGGCGGGGTCGACGCTGTCGTCGCTGAACCATGAGGCGCAACCGCCGAGGTTCAGGATCAGCATCAATAACAAGCCATGCAGTGTGCGACAGTGACCGAGCATCGAAAAAACTCCCTTTGTGCCCCAGTCTAGTCGGCACTTCCCTTTATGCGCCGAAATACCCCGCACAGCACTTCTTGAACTTCTGCCCGCTGGCACACGGGCACGCGTCATTGCGCCCCAGCTTCAACTGCACGGTCGGGTCGATGAAGTACCAGCGCCCGGCGTTTTGCACGAACGAGGAGCGCTCGCGGTGGCTGTGTTCGCCCTGGCTGTCGTGCCAGCGCGCGGTAAAGGTGACGAAGGCATGCTCGGGCTGGCCGCCGAACACTTCCGAGCTTTCGACGTCAAGGCCGAGCCAGGTGCTCTGCGCGCTCCAGGCGCTGATCGACTGGCGATCCAGACCGGCCTGCTGGGCGGGCAGGGTGGTGGCCACCAGATAATCGATCAGTCCAAGCACGTAGGCGCTATAGCGCGAACGCATCAGCGCTTCGGCGCAAGGCGCCGGGTGGCCTTCGTGATAGTGGCCGCAGCAGGCCTCCAGCAGGTTGCCGCTGCCGCACGGGCAAATGGCTGTACTCATTGCATTACCACCAGTATTTGCCGAAGTTTTCCGGATTGGCCCAGAATCGCGAGTTGAGCCAGTCGGGGACTTGTTTGTAGTCAAGCAGATCATAGGTGAACAGGGTCAGTACCTGATCGTCACGCTGGAAGCGTTCACTGGCCTGCAGCGCCAGCGAGTAGAAATCGGTTTCCTGCCAGCCGCTGGCCGGCAGATCCGCCAGCACTGCAATGCGACTGGCGTTGAGGTTGCGAATCCCGCCCAGCAGATTCAAGCCGTCACGCTTGGGCAGGTGCTCCAGGCAATCGACCACCAGCGCCAGGTCGAAGCGCCGCGCCGCCAGTTCGGCGGGCAATGCACCGGGTGCGGCGTGGGCCACGCAGGTGTCCGGATGTGCCTGCTTGAAAGCGGCGAGCGCCGGAAATTCGCTGGCGCCGATCAACAGCAGACGCGCCGGGGCATAGCGATCCAGTAAAGCAGCCAGCGCCTGTTGCGGCGTGCGCGGAGAAATGGCGACGTTCATCGAAGCTCCTCAATCAGATCGCCAAGACTAGCGCGCCAGACGGATCCGGCCTAGACCCCGATTTGTCGCGCGTGGCAAAAGTGCCAAATCCCTGTGAACACGCTCCCAAATGCCAGTGGCCTATTGCTGGCGGAGATTAAAACTCCGGTCTTTACTCCGTGAATCGGTTCTAAGCCGATCCCTCAGGAGAAAACCAGATGAGCATAGTTCGGACAGCATTACCTTTGATTCTGCTAACCAGTGTGTTGACTGGTTGCGCAGGTTTGCAGAAAACCGACTGGCCGACCTGTGCGGCGGTCGGTGGTGTAGTCGGTGCCGGTCTCGGCGCGACGGAAAGTTCGGCGTGGGCCGGTTATGGCGCGCTGGTGGTCGGTGGTACGGCAGCCGCCTATTGCTGGGTGCACGGTGATGGCGACGAAGACGGCGATGGTGTGCCGGACAGTCGCGACAAGTGCCCGCACACGCCTAAAGGCGTGCAGGTCGATGCTGACGGCTGCCCACCACCTGCCCCTGCGCCAGTGGTAGAAGAGGCGGTTGTGGTCAAGGAAGAAACTATCGTCATTCGCGATGTGCACTTCCAGTTCGACAAAGCCACCCTGACCGGCTCCGACAAACAGGTGCTGGATAAAGTCGCCACGCGCCTGAAACAAGAGTCGTCCACGGCGCAACTGACCGTGACCGGCCACACCGACAGCGTCGGCAGCGATGCCTACAACAAGAAACTGTCGGATCGTCGTGCGCACTCGGTGGTGGAATACCTGATCCAGCAGGGTGTGCCGCGTGCCAGCTTCGTTTCGGTCTCGGGCATGGGTGAAAGCCAGCCAGTGGCGGATAACAAAACCGCTGACGGTCGCGCACAGAACCGTCGTACCGAAATCAAAATCGTCCGCTAGCCCCTCTCGCATCTGCGGCTTGTGCAGTCGCGGATGCGGGTCTTTACTCCTGTGTAACCGGTATGGGCCGGTGACACAGGAGCTTTCACAATGACTGTTTTCTCAAGGTCCGTCTTGCCGGTGCTGCTGCTGGGCAGCCTGCTCACCGGTTGCGCCACTCATAGCGATGGCGATGCCCCCCTCAATCAACGTACGTGGCCGATCTGCAGCCTGATCGGCGGGCTGGTCGGTGGCGGTCTTGGCGCCATTGAAAGTGGCGGCTGGGCCGGTGGCGGTGCGGCGCTGGGGATTCTGACTGGCGGGCTGATCTGTTATGCCCAGGATGGCGATGAAGACGGCGATGGCGTGTTCGACCGCCGCGACCGTTGCCCTGACACCCCGGCCAATACCCCGGTCGATCATCGCGGCTGTCCGCTGCCGCAATATCCGGTCACTGCAAAAGCTCCCGAACCTGCGCCGCAATCGGAAGTCATCACCCTCAGCGATGCCGGTAATGTGTTGTTCGATTTCGACAAGTCGGATCTGACCCCGGCCGCCAAGGCCCAGCTCGATACGCTGATGGACAAATTGCGCAATGCCGACGTGGTCAGCATCAAGGTTATTGGCCATACCGACAGCAAAGGTTCGGACGCCTACAACCAGGCACTGTCGGAACGACGCGCCAGCAGCGTGGCGGCGTACCTGCTGAGTCAGGGCCTGGCGCCGGACAAACTGACCAGTGAAGGGCGCGGCGAGAGCGAGCCGGTGGCTGACAACGCAATGGACGAGGGACGGGCAAAAAACCGTCGGGTGGAGTTGCATATCAATCGCTAGGACTTGTCTGTAGTCCGCAGGCTAGAGCTGCCGGTCGACGATCGTCGTCGAACCGGCGGCGATCCGACGACTGACAAATGTTTTTTCTTTTGCCCCTCTGGCTTATCCCCCGCGTAAGCCGTTACTGTGCGCCCAAAGAATAATTCCGACACGGGGGAGCGTATGAAGGTTTTCTGGGGGCTGGGGCGTTTGCTGACCCTGCTGTTCTGGTGCGTGGTGGTGGTCAATTTGCTGCTGCCGTTTGTGCATCCGCTGCATGCGCTGGTCAATCTGGCCGGTGCCTCGCTGCTGGCGCTGCATGTGCTGGAGTTGCTTTTCTCGCGCCTCAAGGGGCGTACCAACACGTGGCGCGATCGTCTGCGCATCCTGCTGTTCGGCGTTTTTCACCTGCAAACCATCCCGGCCCCGGCCGCTCCGGAGGCTTCTTCCCATGCGTAAACTTTGCCTGCTCGCTGCATTCATCAGTCCTCTGGCCAGCGCCCAGGTGGTCAGCGTCGAAACCAACTCCCTGATGCGTTTGCCCAACACCGCCAGCACCTTGCAGCTGGAACGCCTGGAAGTGGCGGACTACGGCACCTTGCTGATTCCTGCCAATGTGACCGAGCTGACCGTCGGTGAATTGCGTCTGGGCCATGAAGCGCGCATCGCGATCGTCCCGAGTGAACAGGCGCTGGACATGAAAGTCATTCGTGCCGAACTGTCCGAAGGCAGCCTGATCACCGCACGCGGCGCGCCGGGCACCTATGAAAAAGCTGCCCGTGCCGGGCGTAATCTGAATTTGCAGTTCAAGGCACTGAACGCGCCAAAACTGTTTGTCGATGCCCGTGGCGGCACCGGCGCACCGGGTTTCGTCGGCCTGGATGGCGGCAACGGCGAAGATCCGGGCTGCACCTGGGGCGCGGCCGGTCATGGTTTTGACGGCAGCAATGGTAGTGACGGCCAGCCGGGTGCACCGGGTGCGTTGGTGCGTCTGGAAGTGCCGCGTGAGTTCCCGGCCGAGCTGATCAAGGTCAACGTTGCGGGCGGCGCCGGTGGTCCAGCGGGTGTTGGCGGCAAGGCGGGCAAGGGCGGCCAGTCCAAGGGCTGCCTGGTGTATCGCGCCGATGGCGGCAAGAACGGCAAGGCCGGGGCGGATGGTCAGCCTGGGCCGGTGGGTGCGGCGGGGGCTGTGACTGTGCAGCGCCTCTGAATAACAGCACTGTTCACAATTGAGGTGAGGGGAAAAATCCCCTCACCTCAAATAGTGCTTGTAGTGCTTGCCGTCAGCGGGTCAGAACATCGGCCGCGCCGCCGCAATCGCCACCAGCACCAACCCCACAATCAAATTGATCCCCACTACCCGGCGAATCCGCCCCAGCACCGCCGCACCCATTGGCCATTCCTTGGCTTCAACGGCTTTGCGCAACTCTGGCAGCATCAAACCCTGAATCCGGATAAACAGCGCCGTCATTACCACATACAGCCCGATCATCACCTGTACGTACTTCGGCGCGGTCTCGAATCCGACCTGCTGCAAGTGCAACATGCCGACGCCGCTGATCGGCAGCAGAATCACCGCGACCCAGACCCAGCGGAAAAAACCTTGAAACACTTCCACCCACAAGGTCAGGCGGCCAGGGCCGTCGAGAGCCTTTACCGCCGCCGGGCGCAGGACCATCCAGGCGAAAAACATGCCGCCGACCCAGACCAGGGCGGACAGGACATGCAGCGGATAAACGAGGCTAAAAGGTGTCATTGGGGCACTCCGTTCTGCGCAGGATTAATTAGCGGGGTATGATAGCCGCCATCCGAAACCACTGAAAATTTATCCAGCGTTTTTAGCGCCCGACAATCAATGATCAGCACTGAACTCAAAACCACGATCCAGGGCGCCTATTCGCGTTTTCTTGAAGCCAAGAGCCTCAAACCGCGTTACGGCCAGCGCCTGATGATCGCTGAAATCGCCAAAGTCCTCGGGGATATCGACACCGACGACGAAGGCCGGCGCAGTGGCGACCCCGCGATTGTCGCGGTGGAAGCCGGCACCGGTACCGGCAAGACCGTGGCCTACAGCCTGGCGGCGATCCCGACGGCGAAGCTGGCCGGCAAGCGCTTGGTGATCGCCACCGCGACCGTGGCCCTGCAAGAGCAGATCGTCTACAAGGACTTGCCCGACCTGATGCGCAACAGCGGGCTGAACTTCAGCTTCGCGCTGGCCAAGGGCCGTGGTCGTTACATGTGCCTGTCCAAGCTCGACATGCTGCTGCAGGAAGGCCACGCGCAAACCGCCACCGCCCAGCTGTTCGAAGAGGAAGGTTTCAAGATCGAGGTCGACGAGGCCAGTCAGAAGCTGTTCACCAGCATGATCGAGAAACTCGCCGGCAATAAATGGGACGGCGACCGCGACAGCTGGCCCAACGCGCTGGAAGACGCCGACTGGGCGCGCCTGACCACCGATCACAGCCAGTGCACCAACCGTCACTGCCCGAACTTCGGCCAGTGCGCTTTCTACAAGGCGCGCGAAGGCATGGGCAAGGTCGACGTGATCGTCACCAACCACGACATGGTGCTGGCTGACCTCGCTTTGGGCGGCGGCGCGGTACTACCGGATCCGCGTGACACCATTTACGTGTTCGACGAAGGCCATCACCTCCCGGACAAGGCCATCGGCCACTTCGCCCACTACACGCGTCTGCGTTCCACTGCCGACTGGCTGGAAACCACCGCGAAGAACCTCACCAAACTGTTGGCCCAGCATCCGCTGCCGGGCGATCTCGGCAAGCTGATCGAGCAAGTGCCCGAGCTGGCGCGCGAGATCAAGACCCAGCAGCAGTTCATGTTCACCGCGTGCGAGCAGATTGCCGATTTCAAGCCCGGCGAAGACGTCGAAGGTCGCGAGCGGCCACGCCATCGTTTCGTCGGCGGGGTGATTCCCGAGCACATGCGCGAAATGGGCATTGAGCTGAAAAAGGGTTATTCGCGGCTCAACGATCTGTTCACCCGCCTGACCGACCTGCTCAAGGAAGGCATGGACGGCGAGGTCAACATCGGCATCGCCAGCAATCAGGCCGAGGAGTGGTATCCGCTGTTCGGCAGCCTGTTGTCGCGGGCGTCGGGCAACTGGGAATTGTGGACTGCATTTACCGCCGAAGACCCGGAAGACAGCCCGCCGATGGCGCGCTGGCTGACGCTGGCCGAAAGCGGTTCGCTGTTCGACATCGAGGTCAACGCCAGCCCGATTCTCGCCGCAGAAACCCTGCGCCGCAGCCTGTGGAACGTGGCTTACGGCTGCCTGGTGACCTCGGCAACCTTGACGGCACTGGGCACCTTCGACCGTTTCCGCATGCGCGCCGGTCTGCCGAAAAAAGCCGTCACCGCCGTTGTGCCGAGCCCGTTCCATCACGCCGATGCCGGTGTGCTGCGGGTGCCGGATCTGAAGGCCGACCCACGCGACGCCGCGGCTCACACCGCGGCGATCATCCGCGAGTTGCCGGATCTGGTCGAAGGCTCGCGCGGCACGCTGGTGCTGTTCTCCTCGCGCAAACAGATGCAGGACGTGTTCGATGGCCTCGACCGCGACTGGCGCAAGCAAGTGTTCATTCAAGGCAACCTGTCGAAACAGGAAACCCTGAACAAGCACAAGGCGCGGGTCGATGGCGGCGATTCCAGCGTGCTGTTCGGCCTCGCCAGTTTCGCCGAAGGCGTGGATTTGCCGGGTGCCTATTGCGAGCACGTGGTGATCGCCAAGATCCCGTTCTCGGTGCCGGACGATCCGGTCGAGGCGGCGCTGTCGGAGTGGATCGAGGCCCGTGGCGGCAATCCGTTCATGGAAATCTCGGTGCCCGACGCCTCGTTGAAGCTGGTCCAGGCCTGCGGGCGTCTGCTGCGTACCGAAGAAGACCGCGGCACCATCACCTTGCTTGATCGGCGCCTGGTCACCCAGCGCTACGGCAAGGCGATCCTCAATGCGTTGCCTCCTTTCCGTCGTGAAATATCCTGAGACAACGGTGGGCAGTTTTGCCCGCCGCGCTGTCTATCTCTCTGCCATGCTTTTCCATTGGCCTTAGTTGGTCGTTAGGGAGAACTCCGTTCTTATGATTCGCCGTTCGTTGCCTGCCGTATTCGCCTTGATTTTCGCTGCCCCGTTACTGGCGGCGCCTGCGGGTCAGCAGACCCTGTTCAACTTCGTCCGTCCTGCCGACGTGGTGAAAGTCGTCACCGAAAACACTGACCTGCCACAAGCCAACGCCGAGCAAACCCCGGAAGGTGAAGTGCTGCGCCGGGTGACCTTCAACCCGGTAGCCCGTCCGACCCTGCGCCTGACCCCGCAAACCGGCGCCTGGGACTGGTCGCAGTCGGGCATGATGAGCCTGCGTCTGCAGAGTGCAATGAACTGGGCCGTGACGGTCTATGTGCAAATCCAGAGCAATAACGGCCAGACCCTGACCAGCCGCGTCGACCTGCCGGCCGGCCCGGCGCAAACCCTTTTGGTGCCGCTGGTGGCGACCTCGCCGCTGAGCCAGGGCATGAAGGCCGGGCCGCCGATGCCGATGACTGTCGATAGCCAGCGGATTCTGCTGGCCAGCAGCAGCGGTGAACTGGACCGCAGTCAGGTGGTGTCGGTGAGTCTGTGGATGGATCAGCCGAAAGCCGCGCAGAGCCTGCTGCTCGAGCGATTCGGCGTGCAGGACGGCGATGCTGTGACCCAGGCCGTCTACGGCAATCTGGTGGACGCCTACGGTCAATCGACCCGCAGCAAATGGCCGGAAAAAATCAGCAACGACGAACAACTGAAATCCGCCGCCGCCAAGGAACAGCAACAGCTGAAAACCTGGCTGGCCGAGCGCGAAAAGTCCTCGCTGGACAAGTTCGGTGGCTGGAATAAAGGCCCGGCGTTCAAGGCCAGCGGTTTTTTCCGCACCGAAAAGCGTGACGGTCGCTGGTATCTGGTAACGCCGGAAGGGCATCCGTTCTATTCGCTGGGGGTCAACACCGTCAGCCCGCAGGTCAACCAGACTTACGTGGTCGGGCGTGAGTGGATGTTCGAATCCCTGCCCAAGGCCGACGAGCCGCTCGCCAGCCATTTCGGCGAGGGCGACAACCGTGGCGGCAACGGTGCCGATCAGGGCCGTGGTTATGGCAACGGGCGCTGGTACGATTTCTACGGCGCCAACCTGCAGCGGGTTTACGGCGAGCCCTGCAAACCGGACAGCGATACCAAGGCCGGAATTGCTGAAGCGGCCAAGGCTGGTGCGGTTGAAGAAACCGCAGTAAAAGCTGCCGAGCCTGTGCCAAAGTCAAACGAGGCGAAGGCCGGTGTCGCCGCAGCGGCGAAAACAGACGCCGTAGCGACGACTGCTGAAAAGGCTGCCGATCAACCCGTCGCTGCGCCGTGCAAGGCCACGGTCGATCAGCAGAAGTGGGCCACGCACACCCTCGATCGTCTGCAGGCCTGGGGTTTCAACACCGTCGGCAACTGGAGTGCCGACTCGCTTGCCGACGCCGAGCGGGTGCCGTACACCTTGCCGCTGTCGATCGTTGGCGACTACACCAGCATCAGCACCGGCAGCGACTGGTGGGGCGGCATGCCTGACCCGTTCGACCCGCGTTTCGCCATGGCCACCGAGCGTGCCGTGGCCATTGCTGCCCGCGATCATCGTGATGATCCGTGGCTGATCGGTTACTACGCCGACAACGAGCTGGCCTGGGCCGGCCCCGGCGACGATCCGCAGTCGCGCTACGCCCTGGCCTACGGCACATTGAAAATGACCACCGACGTGCCGGCCAAGCGCGCATTCCTCAAGCAACTGCGCGACAAGTACCGCAATCAGGCGGGGCTGTCGAAAGCGTGGGGCATTGATCTGCCGGCGTGGGAATTGATGGAAGACCCGGGTTTCGTGCCACCAATGCCGAATCCGGAGCACCCGGAAATCGAAAACGACTTCAAATACTTCCAGAAGGTGTTCGCCGACACCTACTTCAAGACCATCTCCGATTCGCTGAAGTGGCACGCGCCGAATCAGTTGCTGCTCGGTGGCCGTTTCGCCACCAGCACTCCGGAAGCGGTGGCGTCCTGCGCGCAGTATTGCGACGTGTTGAGTTTCAACATGTACACGCTGAAACCGCAGGACGGCTATGACTTCGCCGCTCTGCGCGCCCTCGACAAACCGGTACTGATCACCGAATTCAACTTCGGCTCCAGTGATCGTGGCCCGTTCTGGGGTGGCGTGACGCAACTGGCGCGGGAAGAAGATCGCGGCCCGGCGTATGCCAACTTCCTCAAACAGGCATTGAGTGAACCGTCGATTGTCGGGGTGCACTGGTTCCAGTATCTGGATCAACCGGTGACCGGGCGTCTGCTCGATGGCGAGAACGGGCACTTCGGCCTGGTGGGGATTACCGATCTGCCGTATCAGGGCTTTGTCGAGGCGGTGCGCAAGAGCAATTTGCAGGCGATCGATCAGTTGGGCAAGGAGGCTGAGAAAGCGGCCGCCGCCGGTCATGAAGCCGAAGGCGGGCGCAAGGCTGAAGCTGGCAAAGGCCCGGGGGCCGGGCATGCCGGTGGGCATTCGGGCAATGGTCATTAAGGTTCAGACCGCGTTATCGTTTTTCGCGAGCAAGCTCGCTCCCACATCGGATTTGTGAACACCATCGATCCAGTGTGGGAGCGAGCCTGCTCGCGAAGGCGTCAGCCGCCTCACTACAGCATTCAACCGTCCGGCCCGCAGCTGTTCCCAAATCCGTCAAGGGCTGGAACAATGCGGGCCACTTTGTAGAGCGTTTTCGCGGGGGAGTTGCGGGTGCAGATTCAGGGACATTACGAGCTTCAATTCGAAGCGGTGCGCGAGGCTTTCGCGGCACTGTTCGACGATCCCCAGGAACGCGGCGCAGCCCTGTGCATCAAGGTCGGCGGAGAAACCGTCCTCGACCTCTGGTCCGGTACGGCCGACAAGGATGGTACCGAAGCCTGGCACAGCGACACCATCGCCAACCTGTTTTCCTGCACCAAGACCTTCACCGCGGTCACGGCGCTGCAACTGGTGGCCGAAGGCAAACTGCAACTGGATGCACCGGTTGCCCGCTACTGGCCGGAATTCGCTGCCGCCGGTAAAGAATCCGTCACCCTGCGCCAACTGCTCTGCCATCAGGCCGGTCTGCCGGCCCTGCGCGAGTTGCTGGCGCCTGCCGCCCTCTACGAATGGCAGACCATGGTCGACGCCCTTGCGGCCGAAGCGCCGTGGTGGACGCCGGGCACCGGCCACGGCTATGCCGCCATCACCTATGGCTGGCTGGTCGGGGAGTTGCTGCGTCGCGCTGACGGTCGTGGGCCGGGCGAGTCGATCGTTGCTCGTGTCGCCAAGCCGCTGGGGCTGGATTTCCACGTCGGTCTGGCTGACGAAGAGTTCTACCGCGTGGCGCACATCGCTCGGGGCAAGGGCAACGTCGGCGATGCCGCGGCCCAGCGCCTGTTGCAAGTGACCATGCGCGAACCGACCGCCATGACCACTCGCGCCTTCACCAATCCGCCGTCGGTGCTCACCAGCACCAACAAACCGGAATGGCGCCGCATGCAGCAGCCGGCCGCCAATGGTCATGGCAACGCGCGCAGCCTGGCCGGTTTCTACGCCGGTTTGCTCGACGGCAGCCTGCTTGAAAGCGAAATGCTCGAAGAGCTGACCCGCGAACACAGCTACGGCGAGGACAAGACCCTGCTGACCCGCACCCGCTTCGGTCTGGGCTGCATGCTCGATCAACCGGACATGGCGAACGCCACCTACGGCCTCGGCCCGCGGGCGTTTGGTCATCCGGGGGCGGGCGGTTCAGTGGGTTTTGCTGATCCTGAGCACGATGTCGCGTTCGGTTTTGTGACAAATACCCTTGGGCCGTACGTCTTGATGGATCCGCGCGCGCAGCAACTGGCGCGGGTACTTGCCACTTGTCTGTAAAGCTTTACATGAGGTTCCAGGGTTGGAACCAGATCCGGTTTTTCGATTCAAAGCGTCAGTTTATCCGGGCAAAAGAGCTCTGATTTTTCATTACTTCACTTTGTGGATTTTCAATGTCATCCAAAAAAACTCTCGCCCTGGCCCTGTGTGTTGCGATCACCGGTTGCGCACAGACTCCTAAAAACGATGCGGATGGCGGCAACTGGTGGCCGTTCGGTTCCTCCGACAAAGTGGCGGCCAAAGAGCCGGCCCCAGCCCCGGCTCCTGTCGCAGCCCCGGCGCCGCTCAAACCTGCCGCTACCGCACCAGTTGCCAAGACTGAAAGCAGCAGCCACTGGTACTGGCCGTTCGGCGGTTCCGATGATGGGGCGGCCAAAGCCGAGGTGAAAGCCGAAGTAAAACCAGAAGCCAAACCGGCGGCAGTGGCCAAGGCCGATGCCGACACCGGCACGAAGTGGTGGTGGCCGTTCGGCGGCAAGGATCAATCGACTGCCAAAGTGGTGCCGATGCCTGACCCGAAAGTCACCCAAGCCTGGCTGGATGACTACGAGCCACGTCTGCGTGCAGCGATCAAGGACAGCAATCTGCAACTTGAGCGCCGTGACAACGTGCTGGTGGTGATCGCGCCGGTTGAAGGCTCGTTCAACCCGAAGCGTCCAGCGATGCTGCTGCCGGTGACCCTCAGCCCGTTCACCAATGTCGCGAAAATCCTCGAAGCTGACCCGAAAACCGCAGTCCTGGTGCTTGGTCACAGCGACAACACCGGTGCCGCGCCGGCCAACGTCAAACTCAGCCAGGAGCGCGCCCAGTCCGTGGCGGCGATCTTCCGCTTGAGCGGCTTGCAGCGTGATCGCCTGATGCTGCGTGGCATGGGTGGCGATGCCCCGCGTGCGGCCAACGACAGCGCCGAAGGCCGTGCCCTCAACCGTCGCGTCGAACTGCTGGTGACCCCGCAGAACACCATGGTTGCGCTGCTGAGCAAGTACAACATGCCGGCGCCGGCACCGACCACGATGATCGCGGCACAGGACGTCAAGCCTGCAGCCAAACCGGTAACTCCGGCGCCGGCTGCTTCGAAGGCCGCCGTACCTGCAACCAAAAAGGCTCCAGCGAAGAAAGCCGCCGCCAAGGCGCCTGCGAAAAAAGCGGCGACCAAGGCACCGGCAAAAACCCCTGCCAAGAAAACCGCCCCGGCCAAAGCCGCAGCGACTGACAAGAAAGTTGCTGCAAGCGATACTTCCAAGCAGTGATCCGCTAACGAAAAGGAATGCGCCATGACCCAGGCTCTGGCAGATATGCGTCGTGATTACACCCGGGACGGACTGACCGAGGCGCAAGCCCCGGCTGAACCCTTTGCGTTGTTCCACCAGTGGTTTGCCGACGCGGTAAAAACCGAACAGGCACCGGTGGAGGCCAACGCCATGACCCTGGCCACGGTGGATGCGGACGGTCGACCGCATTGCCGCATTCTGCTGCTCAAGGGCCTGGACGCGCAGGGCTTCACCTTTTTCACCAACTACGACAGCGCCAAGGGCCAGCATCTGGCAGCGAATCCTTTCGCGGCCATGACATTTTTCTGGCCAACCCTGGAGCGCCAGGTGCGCGTCGAAGGGCGAGTGGTGAAGGTCACGCCGCAAGAGTCCGACGCGTATTATCAGGTGCGACCGCTGGGCAGCCGGCTCGGCGCCTGGGCCTCACCGCAGAGTAGGGTGATCAACGGGCGCGGCGAGCTGGAGGATCTGCTCAAGGCCACCGAACAGCGCTTCAGCGATACTCAGCCCGACTGCCCGGAACATTGGGGCGGTTACCGCCTGCTGCCTGAGCGCATCGAGTTCTGGCAGGGCCGTCCAAGTCGTCTGCACGATCGCCTGAACTACCGTCAGCAGGGCGCCAACTGGATTCTTGAACGTCTGGCGCCCTGAGCAGTCTACCGAGCGGGATAGCCTGCCGCAGCGGCCTCAAGCCACTTCGGCCGGTCCCGACGCTTGATCCTCTGCACGCGGGCATCGGCCAGTCGTTCCAGCATGAAGGCGCGTTTGTCTTCATCCTTGCCCGCCAGCGACAGGGCCAGATCACGATCCATCCAGCGTTTGATCCGCACGTACAGCCACCAATGGAAGTACAGACCGGCGACGGTGGTGACGAAAATGATCAGGTAATCCATGAAAATCCTTGGGTCGGCAGGGCGGATTGGGCGATTTGGCGCTACTGTTGGGTGAGTTTGCAGGTGCCTGTACCGGGCCTGAATAAAATCAAGTTTATCCGGGCTGCGTCGTGACAGGCGTCAAGCAGCGGGGTTTAATGAACACATGTTCTTTTGGAGTTGATGCTATGCGTAAGTCTGTTCTGCTGGTTGCTTCCTTTTCCACGATGGCGATGTTGCTGACCGGCTGCCAGTCGAGCCTGACCGGTGACTCCTACTCCCGTGACGAAGCGCGTCGTGTGCAGACGATTCGCATGGGCACCATCGAATCCCTGCGTCCGGTGAAAATCGAAGGCACCAAGACCCCGATCGGCGGCGCTGCAGGCGCAGTGGTCGGCGGTGTAGGCGGCAGCGCCATCGGTGGCGGCAAAGGCAGCATCGTCGCGGCGGTCATCGGTGCTGTGGCCGGTGGTCTGATCGGTTCGGCCACCGAAGAAGGCCTGACCCGCACCCAGGGCGTGGAAATCACCGTGCGCGAAGACGACGGCAGCATGCGCGCCTACGTGCAACAGGTTCAGGAAAACGAAGTGTTCCGTGTCGGTGAGCGCGTGCGCATCTCCACCGTCGGTGGCACCAGCCGCGTTTCGCACTAAGCGGCAGCGAGCGGTAAAGAAAAACCCCGATCAGGTGACTGGTCGGGGTTTTTTGTTTGTTTCAATTCGACTGCTTAGTGCTGGGCGCAGGTACCCATAAAATACTCCAGACCCTTTGGGAAGCTGACTTTCAGAAGGACCTCCAATGCGCTTACTTGATCCCGGCTCAATAACAACTCTCCAGGCTCCAGTTCGTTAAGTGGCTTGGATTCAATGAGCTGTGCAACCTTTTCATTCATTTCGCTACCGTTGATATCCATTTCAAACTGTAGCGAGCTGTCTTGGAATTCGTCAGGGTAAAATCCGGTTATTGAAAGGTAACGCATGTTTTAGTCCCTTAATTTCTAGAGGTTCTTCTATCCGGCTCGGCAGGCCCGGTTTGTTCACCAGTAATATGATTGAACTCACCCAAATGAGTGGTTCCCAGTTTGTCGTATTTTTCTACAGCATTGCTTTTGTAATCCCATTCATAGATCCGACCTTTGCGGTCTACCCAGCGTGCTCGCCGCTTTCCTCCACCCTGAACCGATGACTTGGACTTCACTCTGACTGCATCAGGAAACGCAGGTAGCGTCTTCGGGTGGTCGTAGTAGGCATGGTCGCGAGCTCGACTGAGCACAATGTAAACCGGCTTAACCCCCGAATCCGCCGGAAACACCAGAATGAAATCCCGATACTCCGGCGGATAAACCGGATTCACCAGAATCCCGTCCGCCGCTTTTGTCGGTGGGTACACCCAGATATGCGGTGCCTGCGGAGCGGCCTCCAGCGCGGGGATGCCGAGGATGTCGGAGCCGTCCGCGGCGGGCGTCCAGATCAGTTCGATGCCTTCGCCGAGGTCTGCGACAAAGCGGTTATCACGTGCGGTGAACTGCGCGACATCGACCATTTCCCAGTCGCGATTCTTGCCGGTGTAGAAACCATAACCCTTGAGGCTGCCGTCGGCCTGTTGTTCGACATGTAGGCGCACGCGGGTGCGGGCCTGTCTGAGGGCGAGCAACTGGTCTTCGGTATAGAGGGCGCTGTCGCCCAGGTTCGATGGCATGAGCAACGCCACCAGCCCGACCAAAGGGGTCACAACGGCGGCGGAAGCGATGGCGGGCAATGCCTTGAACGCTTCACCCGCAAGGGCGAAGGTGCCCAGGCCTGCGGGAATGGCAGTGCCGCTGATTTTCTTGAGTGGAACGCCGCCGCTGTCATCGGCTTCACGGCCGCCGAGCAGGACCAGATCTCCGTAATCTTTCAGGCTGTCGGTGGGTACCATCCCCGAAGGATTCGAGTAATCGATGATCGCGTCCGGCAACTTGCAGGACTTGGCGAACACGCACCCGGCGCGTACGGGATCAGGCTTTTTCGCCGCAACCTCTCGACTGCGCTCGAAAGCCTCCTGCCGCGCCAGCATGGCGTCGTATGCATTTTGTCGGGCGTCGCGCTCGGCCAGTTCAGTGGCCGTCATGTAGCGCCAGGTGACGTGATGACCGTCGCCCGCCGGCGGGTTGGGAACCCGGGGAATGTCCTTGTTGCGAGCCACTGAGCGTCCTTTCGTTCATCCATCGACAACCCTTCGAAAGGGCTGCACGACGTTAACGAAGCGGACAATTGCTGGCTGTAGGACGGATCTTTGATTAAGTGCGGATTGTTCGCTATTTGTCTGGCAGGGGGGCGAGCAGGCCGCTTCAGCTCAAGAACGGAGGGGAAGGTTCTGCGCAATTACTGCAAAAGTCTGATACCCATTTGCCCGGAACCTGGCAGTTGGTGGGTGAATTGAGCCTCAGCTGTATCTGTGAGCCTTGCCGGTTTTTTCCTATGCTGGGGGACTGAGCCTGTGACAAGGCTACTCCTGCCCGACTCAACGAGAGCATGACCATGAGCGACAACCGCCAGTGGGCCCGCGAAGCCATTCGCATCATCGAAGCGGACTTCCAGCGCAGCGCCGACACCCATCTGATCCCCTTGCCGCTGCCGGGGTTTGCAGGCATCGAGTTGTATTTCAAGGACGAGTCGAGCCATCCCACCGGCAGCCTCAAGCATCGCCTGGCGCGGTCGTTGTTCCTGTATGCGTTGTGTAACGGCTGGCTCAAACCCGGCGCGCCGGTGATCGAGGCGTCCAGCGGTTCGACGGCGATTTCCGAGGCGTATTTCGCGCGCATGCTCGGTTTGCCGTTCATTGCGGTGATGCCGGCGACCACCTCGAAAGAGAAGATCGCGCAGATCGCTTTCTACGGTGGCCAGAGCCATCTGGTGAAGGATCCGACGCAGATTTACGCCGAATCCGAACGTCTGGCTTGCGAGCATGGCGGCCACTTCATCGACCAGTTCACCTACGCCGAGCGGGCCACCGACTGGCGGGCGAACAACAACATCGCCGAGTCGATCTTCCAGCAGATGCGTTTCGAGAAGCACCCGGAACCGAGCTGGCTGATTTCCAGCCCCGGCACCGGCGGCACCACCGCGACCCTCGGCCGCTATGTGCGTTATCGCCAGCATTGCACCCGAGTGTTGTGCGCCGACGCCGAGCGTTCGGTGTTCTTCGATTACTACCAGACCGGTGACGCCAGTCTGCGTCTGGACTGCGGTTCACGGATCGAAGGCATTGGCCGGCCCCGGGTCGAGGCGTCGTTCCTGCCCAAGGTGATCGATGCGATGGTCAAGGTGCCGGACGCCTTGTCGCTGGCGGCCATGCATTATCTGGCGCAGCGTCTGGGACGGCATGTCGGCGGGTCGAGCGGCACCAATCTGATCGGCGCGCTGATGGCGGCGCAGCAAATGAAAGCGGCGGGGGAGTCGGGGTCGATCGTGGCGATTCTGTGCGATGGCGGCGAGCGTTATGCCGACACCTATTACGATCAGACGTGGCTCAAGGCGCAGGGCTATGAGCTGGAGGGATTGATTGCGGCGGTGGCGGCGAGTGCCGAACGGGGTGAGCCGCTGCCTGACTCAGTCCAGCGCGCGAATATCTAAAGCCGAATACAGAGACCAATGTGGGAGCGAGCCTGCTCGCGAAGGCGTCATCTCATTCAACATCATTGTTGTCTGAAATACCGCTTTCGCGAGCAGGCTCGCTCCCACAGGGTTTTATGTTGAGTCAGCTCATGCTGATCAGGCTTCCAGACCAAGAATGTCCCGCGCCACAGCTTCCGCAATCCGAATCCCGTCCACACCCGCCGACAGAATGCCACCGGCATAACCCGCACCTTCACCCGCCGGGAACAGACCTTTGACGTTCATGCTCTGCAGCGATTCGTTACGCGTGATGCGCAGCGGCGACGAGGTGCGGGTTTCGATGCCGGTCAACACCGCATCGTGCAGCGAGTAACCGCGAATCTGCTTCTCGAACGCCGGCAACGCTTCACGAATCGCTTCGATGGCAAAGTCCGGCAGCGCCAGGGCCAGATCGCCCAGGGCCACGCCCGGTTTGTACGACGGCTCGACTTCGCCCAGTTCGGTGGACGGGGTGCCGTTGATGAAGTCGCCGACCAGTTGCGCCGGGGCCTTGTAGTCGCTGCCGCCGAGGATGAACGCGTGGGATTCCAGACGCTCCTGCAACTCGATACCGGCCAGCGGGCCGCCCGGGTAATCGACTTCCGGGGTGATGCCGACGACGATCCCAGAGTTGGCGTTACGCTCGTTACGCGAGTACTGGCTCATGCCGTTGGTGACTACGCGGTTCGGCTCGGATGTCGCTGCAACCACGGTGCCGCCCGGGCACATGCAGAAGCTGTAGACCGAACGGCCGTTCTTGGCGTGGTGCACCAGTTTGTAGTCGGCAGCGCCCAATTTGGGGTGGCCGGCGTACTTGCCCAACCGCGCACGGTCGATCAGCGATTGCGGGTGCTCGATGCGGAAACCCACCGAGAACGGCTTGGCTTCCATGAACACGCCACGGCTGTGGAGCATGCGGAAGGTGTCGCGGGCACTGTGGCCGAGGGCCAGAACCACGTGTTTCGAATGCAGGGTTTCGCCGCTCGCCAGCTCGACGCCGACCAGTTGGCCGTCTTCGATCAGCACGTCAGTGACGCGCTCCTGGAAGCGTACTTCACCGCCCAGGGCGCGGATCTCTTCACGCATGGTCTCGACCATGCCGGTCAGACGGAACGTACCGATGTGCGGTTTGCTGACGTAGAGAATCTCTTCCGGCGCGCCGGCCTTGACGAATTCGTGCAGGACTTTGCGGCCGAGGAACTTCGGATCCTTGATCTGGCTGTACAGCTTGCCGTCGGAGAACGTGCCCGCGCCGCCTTCGCCGAACTGCACGTTGGACTCGGGGTTGAGCACGCTTTTACGCCACAGGCCCCAGGTATCCTTGGTGCGCTGACGCACTTCGGTGCCGCGCTCTAGGATGATCGGCTTGAAGCCCATCTGCGCCAGCAGCAGGCCGGCGAAAATCCCGCACGGGCCGAAACCGACCACGATCGGGCGCTGGCTCAGGTCGCTCGGCGCCTGGCCGACGAATTTGTAGCTGACATCCGGCGCCACGTTGACGTTACGGTCGTCGGCGAACTTGCCCAGCACCTTGGCCTCGTCGCGTACGGTGAGGTCGATGGTGTAGATGAAGCACAGTTCGGAGGACTTTTTGCGCGCGTCGTAGCTGCGCTTGAACAAGGTGAAATCGAGCAAATCATCGCTGGCGATGCCCAGGCGCTGCACGATGGCGGCACGCAGGTCTTCTTCGGGATGGTCGATTGGCAGCTTGAGTTCGGTGATTCGTAACATGGCGAGGATCCGGATTCGCGGGGCGCACAACTGCGCCAGGGCGTTTGAAGGCCGCGATTATAAGCCGCAAAGGCCGGATCCGGTGAGGCTAAAACGCTCAGTCGTTGCGCGATCCGCCGAAATACCCGCAACCACGCTCGACCTTGCCGTCGATGCGCAGCTCGGCGCTCATGTGCTGCACGCTGCCGGTGCTGCTGTCGACGCAGCGCTGCGGCGCGACCCACAACTCGATGCGCTGGTTGTTGGCTTCGCTGCTGAGGTTGAAGCGGCCGTCGCCCAATTGCTCTTCGACATAAGGCACCGCCAGCGCCGGCTGGCCTTCACGGTCGATGACCATGCCCTTGCCGCTGACTTTGACGTTCCACTCGGGCCCGTGCCCGGCGGCACGCAGGATCAACAGCTTGAAGTTCGGGTCATCGCAGGCGGTGCCGGAACGCTCGACGCGATACAACTGGCCGAGGTCGAGGCGGTCGCCAGCGATCTTCCCGCGCACATCGGCAAACAGCTTGCCCTGCTGATCGGCGAGGGTCGCAGCCTCTTGCAGCACGCTGGTGCCGCCGATGTCGTTGACCACGTACTGACGCTGTTCTCCACACGGCTGGAACACCAGTTTGCCCTCGGCTGCCGTCAACTGCCCCTGCATCCGGGTCTGCCCGACGTGGGACGCGCTTTCACGCGGGCCATCGAGCAATTGGCAGGCGGCGAACAACGGCAGCAGGGCAACAACGATCAACGAACGGGCAACACGCATCTTCGGCTCTCCAGACAAGTGCCGCCACGTTACGCAGGCTGACCGTTGATCACAAGGGTTTAGCCCACGTGAAAGGTCTGACCGGTTTGCAGGCCTTCGACACTTTTCGCGTAGGCCAATGCCACATCGGCTGCCGGTACCGGCTTGTAGCCACGGAAGTACGGGGCGTAGCTGCCCATCGCTTCCAGCAGCACGGTCGGGCTGATCGAGTTGATGCGCAGGCCACGCGGCAATTCGATGGCGGCGGCTTTGACGAAGCTGTCCAGAGCGCCGTTGACCAGTGCCGCCGAGGCGCCGGTACGGATCGGGTCGTGGCTGAGCACGCCGGTGGTGAAGGTGAACGAGGCACCGTCGTTGGCGTATTCGCGGCCGATCAGCAGGAGGTTGACCTGGCCCATCAGCTTGTCTTTCAGGCCCAGGGCGAAGCTGTCAGCGTTCATCTCGCCGAGCGGAGCAAAGGTCACGTTGCCGGCGGCGCAGATCAGCGCGTCGAACTTGCCGGTCTGCTCGAACAGTTTGCGAATCGAGGCGCTGTCGCTGATGTCGACCTGGAAGTCGCCGCTGCTGCGACCGATGCGAATCACTTCGTGACGCTGGCTCAGCTCTTTATCCACGGCCGAACCGATGGTGCCGGCGGCACCGATCAACAGAATCTTCATGGGCTGTTCCTCAATGGGTTGAACGAGGTTTCAGTCTAGAGTGGTTTTTTCTGCGGATAAGCGCACTAATAGGCAACCTTTGGTTTTCAAATGGAAACAATCCATGAGCGAAATGGATGATCTGGCGGCGTTTGCGGTGTTGATCGAGGCCGGCAGCTTTACCCTGGCGGCGCAGCAACTGGGTTGCAGCAAGGGCCAGTTGTCCAAGCGCATCAGCCAGTTGGAAGCACAGTTTTCCGTGGTGCTGCTGCAACGCACGACGCGCCGTCTGAGCCTGACTGCCGCCGGCGCCGCTTTGCTGCCGCAGGCGCAAGCGCTGGTCGTTCAGGTGGAGCGGGCACGTCAGGCGCTGGCGCGTTTGAAAGACGACATGGCCGGGCCGGTGCGGATGACGGTGCCAGTGTCGCTGGGGGAAACGTTTTTCGATGGCTTGCTGCTGGAGTTCTCGCAGCAATACCCCGAGGTGCTGATCGAGCTGGAGCTGAACAACCACTATCGCGACCTGTCCCGGGATGGCTTCGATCTGGCGATTCGCTCCGAGGTGGCCAATGACGAGCGGCTGGTGGCCAAGCCGCTGCTGGCTTGGCAGGAAATGACCTGCGCCAGCCCGGCCTATCTAGAACAGTTCGGCGAACCGCTGACCCCGCAGGAGCTGGCCGAACACCGTTGCCTGCTCAACAGCCACTACAGTGGCCGCGAGGAATGGCTGTATCACCAACAGCACGAATTGCTGCGGGTGCGGGTGTCGGGGCCGTTCGCCAGCAACCATTACAACCTGCTGAAGAAAGCCGCACTGGCCGGCGCCGGTATCGCTCGGTTGCCGTCGTACCTGCTGCAAACGGAGTTGGCTGATGGCCGGTTGCGCTGGCTGCTGCGCGATTTTCAGACGCGGCGGATGCCGATGTATCTGGTGCACCCATACCAGGGCGGCTTGCCCAAACGCACGCATGTGCTGGCGGATTATCTGATTGGCTGGTTCAAACGCAGTGGCGAGGCGCTGGATCGCCTTCAGCGCTAACTCCAATTTCCCTGTGGGAGCGAGCCTGCTCGCGAATGCGTTGGTTCAGTCAGCACATGGAGTGACTGTGAAACCGCATTCGCGAGCAGGCTCGCTCCCACATGGATTTTTTATTTAACGAAGCGGTGAGCGATCAGGTGATCAATCGACAATTTCCCCGGCCCGGTCGCCATCAGGTACAGCAGCACCGCCGCCCAGGTGCCATGGGTCGGGTAGGCATCGGGGTAGACGAACACCTCGATGACCAGCGTCATGCCCAGCAGCGCCAACGCCGAAAACCTCGTGGCGAAGCCGATCAATATCAGCACCGGAAAGAAGTGTTCGGCAAACGCCGCCATGTGCGCGGCGATTTCCGGTGACAGCAGCGGTACGTGGTATTCGCTCTGGAACAACGGAATCGTCGAGTCCGCCAAATGTGGCCAGCCGAGTTGCAAGGTGCCGTCGATCAAATCGATGGCCAGCCCCTCGACCTTGGTCTGCCCGGACTTCCAGAACACCGCGGCAATCGAGAATCGCGCGATGAAGGCGATCAGGCTGTGGGGGATTTTTTCCATGAGTCCGATGGCGCGAATGATGAGGTTGTTCATGGCGATACCTTGGTGTTCAGGTCGGTGATGGCGTTGTGGCCGATCAGCAGGGCGAGGGTCTGCGGCAGATCGAAGGGCGGACTGTCTTGCGCCGCGTCCAGCAGCGCTCGATGATTGAGCAGATGGCGGATGAACACGCTGGCGCCGTGATCGAGAGCAAAGACCTCGACCTCCAGACCGTTGCGCAGCACCAGTGCGTGTTGCCCTTGATGGATGTCGATGCCTGCCAGCGTCGCTTCTCCTTGATGCGTCGCCCAGATCGAAACCACCGCGTAAGCCGAATCGAGCAGGTGCAGCGAGGGATGCAGGGTGATGTTCAGTTCGGCGAGTGTTTGCGGATCGGCCAGTGCAGCGCTGATCTGTTGCGCACTGACCGTCGCGGCATCGGCGGCGTGATAAGCGCGGGTGCGCAAGCGTTCGAGCCGTGCGACATCGGCCAGATACGGCACCTCGGCCGTCGGTTCGAATGCGTCAATGAAGTCCGCCAGACCGTCGCCGTAACGGCTCATCAACGGACTGTGCGGCGGCTGCTGCTGGATGAATATGCCGGCCATGCCACGGAAGAATTCCTCGCCGACCAATTGCTGCACCACCGGATAACTGTCGGCCAGCGCGTTGATCAACGAGCCTTGCACGTTATTGCGATACACCAGGAATCGGCTGGCAGGATCAGCACCGTTGGCGCTGCACAGGCCAGCGGGGCAGGGCAGGCGAGTGTCGAGCAGGGCGGCGCTGAAGTCGGCTTGCGTGCTCATGGCCGACTCCCAGCGTGCAGCAACAACGCTTCGGCCTGCTGCGCCTCGGCCAGCAGCACATTGAACGCCGGAACCTGATTGTCCCGCTCGATCAAGGTTGCCACCGGGCCGACTCGTTCGAGCGCCTGTCGGTACAACGCCCAGACCGCGTCATCAATCGGCGCGCCGTGATCGTCGATCAGCAAACGGTCGCCGAGGCGGTCGGCATCTTCGGCGAACCCGGCCAGATGAATTTCGCCAACCGCGTGCAAGGGCAGTGCGTCAAGGTACGCCAGTGGATCGCGTTGATGATTGATGCACGAGACGTAGACGTTGTTGACGTCGAGCAGCAGACCGCAGCCGCTGCGACGGATCACCTCGGTGATGAACGCCGGCTCGTCGATGGTCGAGCGCTCGAAGCCGAGATAGGTCGCTGGATTCTCCAGCAGCATCGGCCGCTTGAGGTTGTTCTGCACTTGATCGATGTGTTCGCAGACGCGGTTCAGCGTCGACGTGTCATACGCCAGCGGCAGCAGGTCATTGAGGAACACCGGGCCGTGGCTCGACCAGGCCAGATGTTCGGAAAAGGCTTGCGGTTGATAACGCTCGATCAGTGTTTGCAGGCGTTGCAGGTGCTGAATGTCCAATGGCCCTTCGGCCCCGATGGACAGCCCGACACCGTGCAGCGACAGCGGATACTGCTCGCGGATCAAGCCGAGAAAATGATGAAACGGACCGCCGTCGACCATGTAGTTTTCGGCGTGGACTTCGAAGAAACCGATGTCCGGTTGGGTGCCGAGCACTTCAACAAAGTGCCCGGTCTTGAGCCCCAGCCCCGCGCGGGGCGGGAGCCCGCAGAGGGCTGCCCGAGTGCGCGGTGGGACAGGTTCGTTGGTTGAGAACATGAGCGTCACTCGGGCAGGCTGTGGATCAGGACTTGGCTTTGAAGGCTTCCATCTGACCGAAACCGGTCGGCGAGGTTTTGCTCTCGGTGGTGGTGCAGGTGCCTTTTGGCACGAACTTCCAGGAGTTGGCCTGGTAGTCCATCTTCGCTGTGCCGGCACAGGTAGTGCCCGCGCCCGCGGCGCAATCGTTGTGACCCTTCATGGCCACACCGAAGCATTTTTCCATGTTGCTGTTGTCGGCGGCATTGGCGCTGGAAACGGCGGTCATGCTCAGGGCGGAACCAAGAGCCAGAACCAGTGCCGCGGCGGACAGGGTGCGAGTGGTAGCAGTCATGATGTTTCTCCAGATTTGAGCTTGGGTTTTACAAGCGAAGTGCGCTTGCTTACCCCACTAGAGAACGCCCATGGCGATGCGTTACAGCGCCACCGAAATTTTTCAGAAAAAAATGCAAAACCCTGTAGGAGCTGCCGCAGGGGATTTCTGTGGTTGCGCGTCTATAGTCATAGCAACGGCCCCTGTCACAGGCCGATTTACCAGGACGGTATCTCATGACGAAGGATCGCTCAGCCCGCGCTGTGCTATTGCGCACGGCTTCATCTTTTACGCTCGCCTGCACGCTGCCCCTGCTGTCTGGCACGGTTTGCGCGCAGACGCAGATTGATCCGCTGGACACGCTCAAGCGCATCAACCACAACTACAACACCCTCAAGGACAGCTGTCAGGAACCGGATACCGGCGCCGCGCGCGGGCTGTATTACTGCAGCGGCGTGACCCTGCGCATGGTCAATGACGGGCCCTTCAATCCGTGGGATTACAGCCCTTATGCAATCAAGATCGGCGCGACGTCCTACTCGTGGATTCGCAAGGATCTGAGCACGCGCATTCTCATTCACCCGGCCGGTTTCATCCTGCGCACACCCACCGATGCAGCGGCGCTGAAGCTGCCGGTCAAGGAGCAAGGCTTCACCTGCATCTATGCGTTTGATGGCGGTACCGGGCCGGAGCGCAAGTGGTATGGCTGCGGCTTCTTCGACAGCCGCGAACCGCCGCGTGCGGCGCAAGGCACGCTGAACAACCGCAATGCCGCACTGGCCTACGGCACTTGTGCCGAGGCGGGTGTCACCACCGCCGAGCAGTGGACGCAGAAATACACCGGGCTGATGAAGGGGCCGATCCAGTACAGCCAATGTTCGTGGAACGCGGAAAAACCCAGCGACTGGCACGCGATGATCCGCGTGCATGAGTCGCGCCCGAACACCACCAACAGGGACCCCTTTGCCTTCAGTGCCCAGGTCAACGAGTTCATGTTGAAGAACGCCACCGCGAGCAACGACGGCAGCGAAAACATGAAGTACATCGATGCCTTTATCTACAACGTCAACAGCACGCAGAACTTCGCCACTCGCGGAGATCAGGCGCCACCGAAACCGGAGAACGGCTTGAACAGCGCGCGCAATTTCCAGAAAAAACTTCAGGCCCAGGGCTACAGCGTGCCGATCCTGCGCCTGGATTTCACCCAGCCTGCGGAGCGGCGTTTCAGCTATGTCGCCGCCGATCAGGCGATCGCCGAGATGGTGGTGGGTGGCGCCCCGGCGCCGCAATACATCGCCTCCGCCAACTGGGTCAAACGTTATGACCCCGGCACCCGCAAGGATGAATGGAGCCTGAGCGTTGTGCCCACGGCAGCGGGGCGCGCCTTGCCCGGTGAGCAGGTCGACGCTCTTTACGATCAGTTGTTCGCCCTCAAGGGGCCGGACAGCAACTGGCGCGACAACGAAAAGTCCGCTGGCAGCATGCGTCAGCAACTGCGCTGCGTGCTGGTCAATTACCGCAACAAGACGCCATGGAACCTGGAGCCGTTCCGGCCGGCGTTGTCGGACAGCGAGACTCGCGCCGCGGGTTGCAACCCGGTCCCGCGTTGAGTGTGTTGGCTAATCAAGGAGATGCAAGCCATGAAGAAACGTCTGAACAGGATCGCCCCGTTGCTCGTGTTGCCGCTGTTGGTGCATGCGGCATGGGCCAGTGCCGAGTCATGCGACGAGACGCTGAGGAAGGTGGAAAAGCTCTATAACAATACCGTCGACAGTTGCGGGCAGGACCCCGCATCGGACTGCTCGGGGCTGCTGGTGCGCGGCACGCACCGGGCCGATCCGGCCAAGGGGCAAAAGTGGGACGTCTGGAACCCCAGCCCGAAAGCCGTGGAGCTGGGCACATTTGCCGCCTCGTTCATGCGCGCCGACGGCATCAGTTATGAAGACCCTGGCATGAGCACGCAGAACGGCTACCTGATTACGCCCCGGGATCTGGTGAAAGACCCCGAGACGCCGGTGCATGTCTATTGCGCGTTTCCCAACGATGCCTGGACCGACTTTCGCAACGATCGTGGCTGTGGCGACAACAAGAACACCGCCCCGACCGAGGCAGTATGCCAGGCCATGAAGCCACCTATCACGAGTCCGAATGCCTGGGTGGCGCACTTCACCCAGTACAACAACAATCGCCAGCAGGACCAGTTGCAGTGCGGTTTCAACATGCGCAATCCGATGAGCAGCAAGGAGCGGGTCGACGCCTTTCGTAACTTCATGGGCGCGCGCAAAGTCATCAACAGTCGCGAGTTTCAGACTCAGACGGAGCTGCGCCTGGGCAATCCGAAAACCGATGAACTGCCGATTCTGGCGTTTTTCTACAGCGATCAGCGCGGCTTGAATGATGCCTTGGCCAATCAGAAGGATTACAAGGCCAAGACCGGCAAGGATCGCAACATCATCAAGATCGACTTCCCGAGAACGCCGGTGGCCAAGGCCACATTCTCGTGCATCCAGACCTCGACGCCGACAGAACCGAAATTCTGCGACAAGTACATCGAGTCCAGCACCTGGGTACAACGTCCCGATCCGAAACTGGGGCCGAAGACCTGGTCGCTCTCGGTAGTACCGACTGCGTGTGGTCGGGCGATCAAGGACGACCAGACCGACCGGATGTTTGCCGAGCTGTACAACAAGCACAAGGACGATGCGCAATGGCGTGAGTACAGCGTCAATGGCGGGTCATTGCGGCGGCAGATGGTTTGCCATCTGGCGGCGGTCTACGACGGCAAGCCTGTGAGGAACAAGCCTGAGTGGAACCTTGAGCCGGCACGGCCTTATGTCGATCAGGCCACCGCTGTAGCCCAACACTGCAACCCGTACTAAGCGGTTGCTACAAATCTTCCCTGTGGGAGCGAGCCTGCTCGCGAAGAGGGAGTTTCAGTCAGCCCATTTGCTGAATGACGCACCGCTTTCGCGAGCAAGCCCGCTCCCACAGGGGATCTGTGTTGGATTCAATCTATCTGCCAGGCACAAAAAAAACGGCCCGAAGGCCGTTTTTTGTTCAGCGAAAAGGATCAACCGCCGAGGTACGCCTCGCGCACTTTCGGGTCGGTCAGCAGCGCTTCACCGGTGCCTTGCATGACCACGCGACCGTTCTCCAGAACGTACGCACGGTCAGCGATTTTCAGCGCCTGGTTGGCGTTCTGCTCGACCAGGAACACCGTTACACCGTCCTTGCGCAGCTGTTCGATGATGTCGAAGATCTGCTGGATGATGATCGGTGCCAGGCCCAGCGACGGCTCGTCGAGCAGCAGCAGTTTCGGCTTGCTCATCAGCGCCCGGCCGATGGCGAGCATCTGCTGTTCGCCGCCGGACATGGTGCCGCCGCGCTGGTTGAAGCGTTCTTTCAGGCGCGGGAACAGGCCGAGGACCTTGTCCATCTGCTCCTGATAGTCGCCCTTGTCGGTGAAGAAGCCGCCCATGGACAGGTTCTCTTCGACGGTCAGTCGGGCGAACACCCGACGACCTTCCGGCACCACGGCGATGCTCTTGCGCATGATCTGCGACGAGTCCTGGCCGACCAGCTCCTCACCCATGTAGCGGATGCTGCCGCTGTGCGCCTGCGGCGAACCGCAGAGCGTCATCAGCAGCGTGGACTTGCCGGCACCGTTGGCACCGATCAGGGTCACGATCTCGCCCTGGCGGACTTCGACGTTGACGCTGTGCAGGGCCTGGATCTTGCCGTAGAAGGTGGAAACGTTTTCGAACTGCAGCATTTACGCTTCCCCCAGGTAGGCTTTGATCACTTCAGGATTGTCGCGGATCTGTTCCGGCGTACCGTCAGCCAGAGGTGTGCCCTGGTTGATCACGACGATGTGGTCGGAAATGCTCATGACCAGTTTCATGTCGTGTTCGATCAGCAGCACGGTGACGTTGTGCTCTTCACGCAGTACGCTGATCAGCGCCTTGAGGTCTTCGGTTTCCTTCGGGTTCAGACCGGCGGCCGGTTCGTCGAGCATGAGGATCCGCGGACGGGTCATCATGCAGCGGGCGATTTCCAGACGTCGTTGCTGACCGTAGGCCAGGGTGCCGGCGGTACGGTTGGCGAACTCTTTCAGGTTGACCTTTTCCAGCCAGTATTCGGCGTATTCCATGGCCTCGCGTTCGCTCTTGCGGAACGCCGGGGTCTTGAACAGGCCGGACAGGAAGTTGGTGTTCAGATGACGGTGCTGGGCGATCAACAGGTTCTCGACCGCCGTCATGTCTTTGAACAACCGCACGTTCTGGAAGGTGCGCACCACGCCCTTGAGGGCAATCTTGTGCCCCGGCAGGCCCTGGATCGGCTCGCCGTCCAGCAGGATGCTGCCGCCCGATGGCTGGTAGAAACCGGTCAGGCAGTTGAACACGGTGGTCTTGCCCGCGCCGTTCGGCCCGATCAGCGCCACCACTTGTTTTTCCTTGACGGTCAGGGCCACGCCATTGACCGCCAGCAAGCCGCCGAAGCGCATGCTCAAGTTTTCGACTTTAAGGATCTCGCGGCTCATTTTCGCAACTCCATGTGTGGGCGTTGCATCGGCAGCAGACCTTGTGGACGCCAGATCATCATCAACACCATCAGCGCACCGAACATCAACATCCGGTATTCGCTGAACTCACGCATCATTTCCGGCAACAGGATCATCACCACGGCCGCGAGAATCACGCCCAGTTGCGAGCCCATGCCACCCAGCACGACGATGGCGAGGATGATCGCCGACTCGATGAAGGTGAACGATTCCGGCGTCACCAGACCCTGACGGGCAGCGAAGAAGCTACCGGCGAAACCGGCGAAGCTCGCACCCAGGGTGAACGCCGACAGCTTGATGATCGTCGGATTCAGACCCAGTGCACGGCAGGCGATTTCATCTTCACGCAGCGCTTCCCACGCACGGCCGATCGGCATGCGCAGCAGGCGGTTGATGATGAACAGCGCTGCCAGCGCCAGCAACAGGGCAACCAGGTAGAGGAAGATCACCTTGTTGATCGAGTTGTATTCGAGGCCGAAATATTCGTGGAAGGTTTGCATGCCTTCCGCCGCTTTACGTTCGAAGGTCAGGCCGAAGAACGTCGGTTTCTCGATGTTGCTGATGCCGTTCGGGCCACCAGTGATGTCGGTCAGGTTACGCAGGAACAGACGAATGATCTCACCGAAACCCAGGGTCACGATCGCCAGATAGTCACCGCGCAGACGCAACACCGGGAAGCCCAGCAGGAAGCCGAACGTCGCCGCCATCAGGCCGGCAATCGGCAGGCAGATCCAGAAGCTCAGGCCGTAGTAGTGCGACAGCAGCGCGTAGCTGTAGGCGCCGACGGCGTAGAAGCCGACGTAACCCAGGTCAAGCAGACCGGCCAGACCGACGACGATGTTCAGGCCAAGGCCGAGCATCACGTAGATCAGGATCAGCGTGGCGATGTCCACCGCTCCGCGGGAGCCGAAGAACGGCCACACCAGTGCACCGAGGATCAGCGCAATGATGATGTAGCGTTGCGTGGTCGGCAGGGTCAGGAAGTTGCTGGCCTTGGCCGGGATCAACGGCAGGCCCGGCGAGGATTTCCACGCCTTGCTGATCTGCTGGTTGAACAGCACGCGCAGGAACATCAGCACCGAGCACACGGCGATGGTCGCCAGAATGGCCGGGCTGGTGCCGTGCACTTCGAGGTTGATGCCGACGATGGTCAGTTTCAGACCGAGTACCGGATACGCAACCGCCCAAACCAAGAGCGCACTGAAGAGTGCTTGCTTAAGATTTTTAGTCATACCTTCTCAACCTCCGGACGGCCCAGAATGCCGGTCGGACGGAACAACAGCACCAGAACCAACAAGCCGAAAGCCACGACGTCCTTGTACTGGTCGCCAAAGATATCGGCGCCAAAGGCTTCCGCCACCCCAAGCACCAGCCCGCCGAGCATGGCGCCGGGGATGCTGCCGATCCCGCCGAGTACCGCAGCGGTGAAGGCCTTGAGGCCGACGAGGAAACCGGCGTTGGGGTTGATCACGCCGTACTGCATGCTCAGCAGCACAGCGGCGACGGCTGCCAGCGCGGCACCGATGACGAAGGTCAGGGCGATGATGTTGTTGGTGTTGATGCCCAGCAGGTTGGCCATCTTGATGTCTTCGGCGCAGGCGCGGCAGGCGCGACCCAGGCGAGAGCGGGAGATGAACAGCGTGAGGCCGAGCATGGCGATCAGGGTCACCACGAACACCACGATTTGCATGTAGGAAATCAGCACTTCATGTGCACCACCTGGCCCGATGGAGAAGTTGCCGGGGATCAGGTTGGGGATGGATTTGTCCTTGGAGTCTTGCGCGAGCAGAACTGTGTTCTGCAGGAAGATCGACATACCGATTGCGGAAATCAGCGGAATCAGACGGTTGCTGCCGCGCAGGGGGCGGTAGGCGATCCGTTCGATGCTGTAACCGTAGGAACTGGTGACGACGATGCTCGCGATGAACGCGGCGGTCATCAACAGCGGGACGTTGTCGATTCCCATCATGGCCAGCCCGGCGATAGCGATGAACGCCACGTAGGAACCGATCATGTACACCTCGCCGTGGGCGAAGTTGATCATTCCAATGATGCCGTAAACCATCGTATAGCCGATGGCGATCAGGGCATACGTGCTGCCAATGGTCAGGCCATTAACCAGCTGTTGGAAGAAGTGATAGATGTCAGGCATTACAACGCTCCTAAAAACCTGATACGCATTTCACTGGTGGAGTCATTTTCCCGCCCGGCCCCGTGGATCTTTATCCACTTCGAATCCGGGTTTTGCCAGCGAACCGCTGATGACGGTTTTGAGATTTTCAGGTGGGGAGACTGGCGGATCACGCCAGCGCGGCCCATACATTCGTAAAACAAAGCCCACGGCACGCCGTGGGCTTTATTGGCAGTCAGTCAGGGCGCGCCTTACTGAGGCGAAACTTCAGTTTTCGGTTTGCCGAAGTGCCACTCGTAAACCACAAATTTGAAGTCCTTCAGGTCGCCCTTGGCGTCGAAGCTCAGGTCGCCGGTAGGGGTCTTGAAGGTGCCGGCGTGGATGGCTTCGGCCACTTTGGCAGGGTCTTCGGATTTGGCTGCGGTGATACCGCCGGCAATCACTTCAACCGCCGAGTAGGAAGGGAACACGAACGGGCCGCTCGGGTCTTCTTTCTTCGCCTTGAAGGCATCAGCCAGGGCAACGTTGGCCGGATCCTGGTCGAAGGATTTCGGCAGGGTCACCAGCAGGCCTTCGGAGGACTCTTTGGCGATCTGCGAAATGGAGTCGTTACCCACGCCTTCCGGACCCATGAACTTGGCTTTCAGGCCTTTTTCCTGGGATTGACGCAGGATCAGACCCAGCTCCGGGTGGTAGCCGCCGTAGTAGACGAAGTCGACGTTGGCTTGCTTGAGCTTGGCGATCATCGAAGAGAAGTCCTTGTCGCCGGCGTTGACGCCTTCGAACACGGCGACTTTCACGCCTTTCTTCTCCAGGGTCGCTTTGACTGCGGTGGCGATGCCTTCACCGTATTGCTGCTTGTCGTGCAGTACGGCGACAATTTTCGGCTTCACGTGGTCGGCGATGTAGTTACCGGCGGCAGGGCCCTGGGCGCTGTCCAGACCGATGGTGCGGAAGACCATTTTGTAACCACGGGCGGTGATGTCCGGGCTGGTGGCAGCCGGGGTGATCATCACGACGCCTTCGTCTTCGTAGATGTCCGAAGCAGGCTGAGTGGAGCTGGAGCACAGGTGACCGACCACGAACTTGACGCCGTCGTTGACGACCTTGTTCGCGACCGCTACCGCTTGTTTCGGATCGCACGCGTCATCGTATTCAACGGCTTCGAGTTTCTTGCCGTCGACGCCGCCCTTGGCGTTGATCTGCTCGATGGCCATTTTCGCGCCACTGAACTGCATGTCGCCGTATTGGGCTACAGGACCGGTTTTAGGGCCGGCGATACCGATCTTGATGGTGTCAGCGGCGAACGAATGGCTGGCAACCCCGGCCAGAACCATAGCGGCAAACAGTTTGGAAATCTGCTTAGTAGCCTTAGTCATAGTGCTCCACTCTTACTGTTGTAATTTTTTTGAGTTCTGGCGCCGTAGCAGCAGAACCGGGTCAGATATCTTTGCGATACCCTCCGGAAATGCCCCCGGCAACTGTACCGGTACAGTGTAGAGCGCCGGTTGTTGGCCTGGGAAGCAGGCGCCGAGGGACAAAACTTGGGGGTGTCGCATTTTTGAATGAAAAAGACAGAATTGCGGCGGGGCTTTCGCGGGCATATATCCCAAACACCAGCATTCCTTGGCGTTCCTGCTCTTTTCGTTCGGTGAAGCCATTTGCAACCGGGTTTTTCTGCCGGACCACCGACGTTATCATTCGCGTCGATTTCTTTTCCGGACAGTCCCATGAATCAAGAACCTAGCACCCTCTATGCCAAGCTGCTTGGTGAAACCGCATCTATTACCTGGAAAGAGCTGGAGCCGTTCTTCGCCAAGGGTGCCCTATTGTGGGTCGACCCGGCTCTGGATTTGATCGCCGCCGCCGAGGCCGTGGCCTCGGATGATGGCGAGAAAGTCGCCGCCTGGCTGGCCGAGGACAAGGTCGCCAAGCTGTCTGAAACGCGGGCGCTGGATATTTTCGAGCGTGATCCACAGCTGTGGGCGGTGGTGGTGAGTCCGTGGATTATGATCCAGGAAAGGGCGGCCATCTGAGGCTGTGCACCTTTATGGTGCGCCTGGCCAGCGGCGAAAAGTGTGTAGCCGAGTAGCGTGATGGCACGTTGCCGTAGAGAAAGGCCACAAGCGTGGGTGGCCTCACGGTGACGTAAACGTAACGGGAACAGTTTATTGAGCAGCCTGAGGGCTGCTTAATTGTTTCTGGATTTTGGAATGACTGAAATCTTCAGAGAATTTGCCGGCCCCATCGCTGGCAAGCCAGCTCCCACAGGTTTTGTGGTGTTCACAAATAGTTGTGTTCACGCAGACCCTGTGGGAGCTGGCTTGCCAGCGATTGGGGCGACTCGGTCTGACTTTAGACCGAGTAAGTCTTCCCGGTATGGTTATTCAGGGAAATAACCTTGGTCTTGCCGATCCGGTGACGGTAGATCTCGCGCAGGTACTTGATCGCTTTCTTCACGCAATCGCGCGACAGGCGAATGTCGTTAATCGAGACGAACTTGTCCTTGTCGTTGATCAGCTCGCGGTACTTCTTCTCGTACATCGGCTTGATCGCGTACCAGTTGGTGTCGAGGATCTTCGCCGGGTTCTCGAACTCGTTGAGCAGATCGTCGATGCGGTCTTCGTCGAACTCTTCATTAATGATGAAGTCGAGGATCGAGTTGTCCAAAGTCTCGTCAAAACGGTACGGCGTCTTGGCGAAGCAGCGCTTGATGAACGCCACGATCAACGTCAGGAAGTCGTCCGACAGGCACGGGCTCTTGGCGATCAGGGTGGTCAGCGACAGGTTGGCCGAAGCGCCGATCACCAGCGCATAACGCTTGAGCGTGGTGTTGGGGAACAGGCTGTTGAGGTGGGTCTTCAACCGGTTCAGATCCATGTACGACAGCTTGTAGTCTTTGGGCAACGAGACGATCGAGACCACCGACGAGCAGTTCTTGAAGAAGTGCAGGTCGTGCAGCGCCGCGGCGTCGTAGCCGGAATTCTTGTACTGCTCCAGCGAGGCGCGATAGCGCTTGGATTCGATCGGCAGCAGGCTGATGCCTTCGATGGCCTGGGTGACCTTGTTGAAGTGCGGCAGGTCGATCGAGCGGAAGAACAGGTCGTCGATGTTCAGGCGCTGTGGCTCTTTGTCGAACACCTTGAACTTGTCGCTGCTCGGCGGCGGGGTTTCCGGCACCACCGATTCGGCGTAGGCAATCGCCACCGGGCCGGCCAGACTCATGAACAGGTCGTTGGCATCCAGGCGAATGGTTTCGCCGATGTCGATGCCGGCGCGGCGGAAGTAGTTCTGGTCGTAGTCGGTGGTCACCGCCTGCGCCGTCAGAATGTTGAAAATCTGCTGCGAGATGTACTGGTTGGCGTGCTTTTCCATCGCATTGACATCAATGTTCTGGATGTTGCCGTCATCGCTCTCTTCGGCGTAACGCATGATGTCGTTGGAGATCAGCATCATCGCGTTCCATGGGCGGATACGGCCCATGACGCTGGCTTCGCTGCTGTCTTCATTGGCGAAGTTGTAGGAGAAATCCCATTCTTCCGACAGGTATTTGCACAGCAGGCGGCCGGCGTTGATGTGCAGCGCCTCGGACATTTCACTGCGGTGATCGGAAATGTTCGGCAGCACGCAGATGCCGCTGGTGAAGATCGGCTCGAACACGAACGAATGCCCGCTCTTGCCGTCGTGCTCGTCCATCGGCTTGGTGTCGAACGTCTTGTTCATGTACGAGTGCTGCTGGGCCAGACCGAATTCCGAGGCCATGCCCGAACCGGTACCGCCGCCGGCACTGAAGATCGAGAAGTACAGGCGCGACTGGTTGGCCTTGATGCCGCAGCTGTCGATCAGGTACGAGTGGATCATTTTCCAGTCAGGGCTGGAGAAGCGCTGGGTGTCCTTGTTGAGGATGATCTTCGCCAGATACTGGCCGAGGATTGGCGCGTTACCGGCGCCACCGGCGTGGACTTCGGACAAGTCCATGATCTTCATTTTGCTGTAATCGCGCAGGAAGCCGCTTTTCTCGCCCTTGCGCGAGAAGCGGATGCGCCCGGCGATGTCCTTGTCGAGGTCGCCGAGCATCACCAGCGGTTCGACGAGGAACACCGGTTTGCTCGACTTGTTGGTGCCGATCCGCAGGTTGTTTTTGATCCACTGCGCCGGGCTGTAGCCCTTGTCGGCCAGACGGCGGTCAGCAGCGCGGTCTTCGTTGTTGAATTCGTTGAGGTAGAACTTGCGCGCGTTGTACACCAGCTCCGCGACGTCGAGTGCGATGTTCGAGCCGCAGCGACCGAGGCCGATCAGGCACACCGACGGAAACTCCTGATCGTTGTGCTGTTCGTTGTCGCCTTCCAGGTGCGGTGGACGCGGGAACACCAGATCACGCAGGCCATCGAGGTTGTCGAGGATGCGGTCGGTGTTGGTTTCGGTGTAGTACAGATATTGCTGAGTGCCCAGCGGGCGCGAGGGAGGCAATGGCTTCGATGATGACGGGCTGTTTGCGGCAGGGCTCAGGGGCAGATCGGATACCGCAGTGGCGGGATTGTTTTTAGAAGTCATTGTGCGCCATATACCTGGACTGGTTGGTCCGCTGACCAGTGTCAGCGAGCCTCACGGAATAAGATCTCGCGTCTTTTATTGCGCGAATTTGGCCCGGGCGTCAGGGGCTTGGCCTGATCGTCGCACGGGGGAATCCTTTCCTGATCGTTCATGAATCGGCCATTATTCAGTGATCTTTAATCAAAAAGAGGCGAAATGATGTCAACGCTCCCTTCGTTGGGTTTTGCCGGAATCGGCCTGATGGGCCTGCCGATGTGCCGCCGTTTGCTGGCTGCCGGCTACCCGTTGACCGTGTGGAACCGCAACCCCGCCAAGTGCGCGCCACTGGTCGAAGCCGGCGCCCGGCAGGTGGCAAGCCCCGCTGAACTGTGCGAACACGCGGACGTGGTGATGCTCTGTCTGGCCGACACGGCGGTGGTGCGCGAGGTGGTGTTTGGCGCCGGGGGTGTCGCTGAAGGTGCGAAAAGCGGCCAGTTGCTGGTGGACTTTTCCAGCCTCGAACCGACCGCTACCCGCGAAATGGCCACCGAGTTGGCCGACAAGACCGGGATGAGCTGGCTCGACTCACCGGTGTCCGGCGGCGTGGTGGGTGCCGAGGCCGGCAGTCTGGCGATCATGGTCGGCGGCGCGGTGGCGGATCTGGAGCGGGTGCGCCCGGTGCTGCTCAGCCTTGGTCAACGGGTCACGCACATGGGTGGCATCGGCGCCGGGCAAGTGACCAAGGCCTGCAACCAGATGATCGTCGCCTGCAATGCGCTGGTGATCGCCGAAGTAGTGGCGCTGGCCGAACAGGCCGGAGTCGATGCGAGCCTGATTGCCGAAGCGCTGGCCGGTGGTTTTGCCGATTCGAAACCGTTGCAGATCCTCGCCCCGCAAATGGCCGAGAGCCGTTTCGAACCGGTGAAATGGCACGTGCGCACGCTGCTCAAGGACCTCGATACCGCAGTGAAATTCTCCCGCGAACAAGGCTCGGCCACGCCGATCAGCGGATTGGCCGCACAATTGATGCGCCTGCATGGGGCGCAGGGCTTTTTGCAGAAGGATCCAGCGACACTGGTACAAATGTACCGCGCGCCAGACTCAACGGATTGACCGCGTGCGAGTGTTTGCGCTGATTGATTTCTTCCAGCACCGGGCGTAACTCGTCCAGCGGCACCGGGCGGCTGAGCAGGTAGCCCTGAATGAAATCGCAGCCTGAGCGCTCGAGGAATTCGTACTGTTCCAGGCTCTCCACGCCTTCGGTCACCACCTGCAAATGCAGGGTGTGGGCCATGACGATGATCGCCTGGACGATCTCCATGTCGGCGGTCGCCGTGGGAATGTCGAGGATGAACGAGCGGTCGATTTTCAGCGTATTGAGCGGCAGGCGCTTGAGGTAGGCCAGCGATGAATAGCCAGTGCCGAAGTCGTCGATCGACAGCGACACCCCGAGGGCGCGAATCTGCCGCAGCAGCACCAGGGTGTTGGCGATGTTGCCCATCAGCGCGTTTTCGGTGACTTCCAGTTCCAGCCGTTCCGGCGCAACGCCAGCGCTGCGCAGTGCGCTTTCGATCTCATCGGCCAGCTCTTCCCGGGCAAGGTTGAGCGGCGAGCAGTTCCAGGCGATTTTCAGGTCGTTGCAGCCATGCCGCGTCAGTTCGCCAAGGTCAGTGCAGGCCCGGCGCAACACCCAGTTATCCAGTTCGGCGATCAGGCCATTGGTTTCGGCGATCGCGATGAAGCGATCCGGGGCCAGCAAGCCATGCACCGGATGCTGCCAGCGGATCAGCGCTTCGAGTTTGGTCACTCGACCGGTTTTCAGTTCGAAGATCGGTTGGTAATACAGCGTCAGCCCGTTTTCTTCGCGCAGGGCCTGGCGCAGTTCTTCTTCCAGTTGCAGTTCGAGGCTGGCGCGGGTCTTCATGTTGGCACTGAAAAAATGCAGGCCGTTACGCCCGGCGCCCTTGGATTGATACAGCGCCAGATCCGCGTGCTTGAGCAGTTCTTCGCAGGTGGTGCCGTCGTCGGGGAACAGGCTGATGCCGATGCTGGTGGTCATCACCATACGGCGGCCGGCCAGTTCGATCGGCTCCTTCATTTTCAGCATGATCCGTTGCGCCATGTTGCGCGCTTCCTCACGTTCACGCAGGCTGATCAGGATGCAGAACTCGTCACCGCCGAAGCGGGCGACCACGTCTTCATGGCTGCGCACCGAGCCTTTGATGTGATTGGCGATGACTTTGAGCAGGGCGTCGCCGGCGTCATGGCCGAGGCTGTCGTTGATTCGCTTGAAGTGGTCGACGTCGAGAAACATCACCGCGAGCATGCCGCCTTCGCTGGTTTTCTGGTTGAGTTTCTCGGCGAAAAGCTGGTTGAAACCGCGGCGGTTGATCAGGTTGGTCAGCGCGTCGTAATTGGCCACTTGCTGCAATGACATCCGCGCCTGATCGAGCTGGCCGAGCAGGGCGTTGACCCGGCGCAGATCGTGTTCCTTGCTTTGCAGTTTCTTGTCGGCGAGTGCCGCGCTGATCGCGCTGCCGAGAATCAGCAGGATGATCAATGCGACGGTCAGGCCCAGTTGCAGGTAATTGGTTTCGCCGCTCAGGGTCGGTGCTGCGCCCTCGGGCACCACCAGATGCAACGCGGCCATGCCGGTGAAGTGCATGCTGATGATGCCGGCGCCGAGGATCACTGCGGCGGTGTATTTGAGCAACTGATGAAAACGGCCGCTGCCTTCACGCAGATAACCGGCGACCCACAGCGCGGCGAAGCTGGCGCCGATGGCAATCACGATCGACAGGCAGAACAGCAGCGGCTGGTAATACGCAGTGGCCACCGAGTGCATCGCCGCCATGCCGACGTAATGCATGCCGGCGATGCCCAGGCCAATAACGATGGCGGTTTTCAGGTATTGCATCAGCGAGGGTTGAGGCACGCTCAGGGTGTGCATCGCCAGCCATGAGGCGAGCAGGGCGATCACCAGGGAAAACAGAGTGGTGGCCAGTTCGTAATGGATTTCCAGCGGCGCCTGGAATGCCAGCATGGCGATGAAGTGCATGGCCCAAATGCCGCCAGCCAGGCAGGTGGCGCCGATCCAGCGCCAGACCCGCTGCGAACCCGGATCTTCGGCGTGGCCAACCCGCTCGGCCATGTCGAGGGTGGCAAAACTCGCGGCGCAGGCGACCAGATAGGCCACCAGCACCAGCAAGGGATTGTGTGTGCAATCGAGAATGACCTGCCCGCTCTGCGGCAGCTCGGTAACAAACTGCAAACCAAGCCACTCCATAGCATCCCCGTCTGTGAAGTCGTCCCTGCTGCGTCAGCAACGCAGGCGAATGAGAGGAGTATAGAGGCGGTTTTTGCCATGCAAGCGGTAGTGGCACATTGGCGCCAACCATTTCGGCATGAGCCTTATAGCGATTGGCGCTAAACCATCAGGCGCTTTGGTCGTAAGGGATCTGATTCCATTCCGGTTCGAGCGGCGGCAAGCCGAAGCGGGCGCGCGCCTTGTCGCAATCGACATTCTGTTCGCCGTATTCCCAGGAAGCATCGAATTCGCGGCAGGGACTGGAGCGTTGCTCGTAAATCGAGCACTGCACGTTACTGCCCACTTCACCGATCAACGCCGTACACCGCGGCGATTTGCAGTCGGTGCCGTTCATCGCTACCCGACTGGGACTGATCTGCGTCACCAGTTCATCGGGCACCGTACCGCCGGAGGAGGCGCATTCACCCCAGAAAAAAGACACGCGAAAATGGGAACAGCAGGCACCGCAATTCAGACACGGACTGACTTCGGACATGGGGAGGGTATCAAAGGGGTTGATCGGCGAATCCGGACGGATCCGGCGGCTATTCTAGGCTTCGCCATGAACTTGGGAAGGGGGGCGCGAAAGTATTTTTTTGTAGCCGGGTTTTGCCGCGAAACCCCCGGTTTATGGGGGATTTCAGTGTTATCAAGGGCTTACGTTTCGTTACAGTGCCATGGCCCGTTATCAGGCTGACGAATGATCACAGACAGCCCCGGCAGGCCTGTCTAGATTGCAGGTTCCGGGCTCGGATGCGTCGGCAGTGAAGCCCACATAACAATAAAGAGACGGACCCATGCAGAACTCGACCCAAGCGGCGAATGCCTGGCGCATTCTGTTCCTGTTGTTCCTTGCCAACCTGTTCAATTTCTTCGACCGCACCATTCCGGCGATCATCATCGAGCCGATCCGCATGGAATGGCACCTCAGCGATTTTCAACTGGGAATCGTCGGCACCGCGTTCACCCTGGTTTATGCGATCGCCGGCCTGCCGCTGGGGCGCATGGCCGATACCGGTTCGCGCAGCAAATTGATGGGCTGGGGCCTGGCGACCTGGAGCGCGCTGACCGCGGTCAACGGGCTGGTCGGCAGTTTCTGGAGTTTTCTGCTGGTGCGCATGGGCATCGGCATTGGCGAGGCCAGTTACGCGCCGGCCGCCAACTCGTTGATCGGTGACCTGTTCCCGGCGCACCGTCGGGCGCGGGCCATGGGTATTTTCATGCTCGGCTTGCCGTTGGGCCTGCTGCTGGCGTTCTTCACCATCGGCGCGATGGTCAAGGCCTTCGACAGCTGGCGCGCGCCGTTCTTTATCGCGGCGGTGCCGGGGCTGATCCTCGCGGTGTTCATGTTCTTCATCAAGGAACCCAAACGCGGCGCGGCGGAAACCGTGCAGGTGTCCCAAGAGAGAGTCGACAAGCCTATCCGCCGGGTGCTGGCGGTGCCGACATTCCTGTGGCTGGTGATGGCCGGTTTGTGCTTCAACTTCGCCACCTATGCCTGCAACTCGTTTCTGGTGCCGATGCTGCAGCGCTACTTCCTGATGCCGTTGCAGGAGGCGGCGGTGGCGACCGGCGTGATCGTCGGCGTCACCGGGTTGATCGGTCTGACCCTCGGCGGCTGGATCGCTGACAAGATTCATCAACGAGTCGCCAACGGCCGGCTGCTGTTTGCCGGCTTCAGTCTGATCATCTCGACCCTGTGCACCGCGTGGGCGCTGCATGCCGGACGGGTCGAGATCGGCGTGTTCGTCGCGGTGTTCAGTGTCGGCTGGCTGTTTGCCTATAACTTCTACACCTGCGTGTACACGGCGATTCAGGACGTGGTCGAACCACGCCTGCGGGCCACGGCGATGCCGCTGTTCTTTGCCGGGCTGTACCTGCTCGGCGGCGGCTTGGGGCCAGTGGTGGTGGGGGCCTTGTCCGATCATTTCGCCAAATCGGCGATGCTCTCGGCGGGGGCCGAGCAGATGACCGAGGCGTTCAAGGCGGTCGGGCTGCATGACGCGATGTATCTGATACCGGTGGCGCTGTTCTTCACCATGGTGTTTCTGTTTCTGGCGGCGCGGTGTTTTGTGCGCGATGCGCAGCGGATGAAGGAGGGGTTGGTTGCGGTGGTTGAGCCTGATGTTTCTGTGGCGACGGCATGATCGCCCTCACGAGCAGGCTCGCTCCCACATTGGATCTCCAGCGTGAACACAATCCCTGTGGGAGCGAGCCTGCTCGCGAAAGGGCCAGTAGCATCACCGGATAAATAACAGACAAACAAAAAGGCCCGCATCACTGCGGGCCTTGTTGTTTTCAACGCTGGAGTAGGGCGGCTTAACCCGCCACCAACACCCGGATCGCTTCCAGACGCAATGCCGCTTTATCCAGCATCGCCAGACCCAGTTCACGCTGCTTGCGCAACGCATCCAGTTCGCTGTCGCGTACAGTCGGGTTGACCGCTTGCAACGCGGTCAGGCGCGCCAGTTCTTCGTCGGTGTCCGCCGCCAGACGACGACGGGCCTCGGCCACGCGCTCAGCGTGACGCGGGGTGATCTTGTCTTCACCGGCGTTGATCCGTGGCGTCAGCTGATCGCGCTGGGCCTGGATGAACTTGTTGGCGCTGGCGCGGGGCACGCTTTCCAGTTGATCGTTCAAGGTTTCGAACGAGACGCGGGCCGACAGATCGTTGCCGTTGGCGTCGAGCAGGCAGCGCAGGGCGGCCGGCGGCAGGTAGCGGCCCAGTTGCAGCGAGCGCGGTGCAACCACTTCGCTGACGTAGAGCAGTTCCAGCAACACCGTGCCCGGTTTCAGTGCCTTGTTCTTGATCAGCGCGACGGCGGTGTTGCCCATCGAACCGGACAGCACCAGGTCCATGCCGCCCTGCACCATCGGGTGTTCCCAGGTGATGAACTGCATGTCTTCGCGCGACAGCGCCTGGTTGCGGTCGTAGGTGATGGTCACGCCTTCGTCATCGCCCAGCGGGAAGCTGGCGTCGAGCATCTTCTCGCTCGGCTTGAGGATCAGGGCGTTTTCCGAATGGTCTTCGCTGTCGATGCCGAACGCGTCGAACAGGGTTTCCATGTAGATCGGCAGGGCGAACTGGTCGTCCTGCTCAAGGATCGCCTCGACCAGTGCGTCACCTTCGCCAGCGCCACCGGAGTTGAGTTCCAGCAGGCGGTCGCGGCCGGTGTGCAGCTCGGCTTCCAGACGCTCGCGCTCGGTGCGCGCTTCGTCGATCAGCGCTTGCCACTCACCGTCGTCGGCTTCTTCAAGCAGCGGCAGCAGGCGCGGGCCGAACTGATGCTGCAAGGCGTTGCCGGTCGGGCAGGTGTTGAGGAACGCGTTCAGGGCTTCGTGGTACCACTGGAACAGGCGCTCTTGCGGGCTGGTTTCCAGGTACGGCACGTGCAGTTCGATGATGTGCTTCTGGCCGATCCGGTCGAGACGACCGATACGCTGTTCAAGCAGGTCCGGGTGCGACGGCAGATCGAACAGCACCAAGTGGTGGGCGAACTGGAAGTTGCGACCTTCACTGCCGATTTCCGAGCAGATCAGCACTTGTGCGCCAAATTCTTCGTCGGCGAAGTAGGCGGCGGCGCGGTCACGCTCGAGGATGTTCATACCTTCATGGAACACTGTGGCCGGGATCCCGGAACGCACGCGCAGGGCGTCTTCCAGGTCCATCGCGGTTTCGGCGTGGGCGCAGATCACCAGCACTTTGGTGCGCTTGAGCATTTTCAGCTGATCGATCAGCCACTCGACGCGCGGGTCGAATTTCCACCAGCGCTCTTCTTCGCTGGCGTCCGGCTGGGCCTGGAAGCTGACTTCCGGGTACAGCTCGGCGTGATCACCCAGCGGCAGTTCGAGGTATTCGTCCGGGCATGGCAGCGGGTACGGGTGCAGTTTGCGCTCGGGGAAACCCTGCACCGCGGCGCGGGTGTTACGGAACAGCACGCGGCCGGTGCCGTGGCGGTCGAGCAGCTCGCGCACCAGACGCGCGCTGGCTTCGCTATCGCCATCGTTGACCGCGGTCAGCAGGGCTTCGCCTTCGTTGCCGAGGAAACCGTGGATGGTCTTGTGCGCTTCCGGCGACAGGCGCCCTTTGTCGAGCAGTTCCTGAACGGCTTCGGCCACCGGGCGATAGTTCTCGCTCTCGGCGCGGAACGCGGCCAGGTCATGGAAACGGTTCGGGTCGAGCAGGCGCAGACGGGCGAAGTGGCTGTCCTGACCGAGTTGTTCCGGGGTCGCGGTGAGCAGCAGCACGCCGGGAATCACTTCAGCCAATTGTTCGACCAGCGAGTACTCGGGGCTGGCCTTGTCTTCGTGCCACACCAGGTGGTGGGCTTCGTCGACCACCATCAGATCCCAGCCGGCGGCGAACAAGGCGTCCTGCGCCTTCTCGTCTTCGACCAGCCACTCCAGGGCAACCAATGCAAGCTGGGTGTCTTCGAACGGGTTGGTGGCATCGCTTTCGATGAAGCGTTCTTCGTCAAACAGCGCGACCTGCAGGTTGAAGCGGCGGCGCATTTCCACCAGCCACTGGTGCTGCAGGTTTTCCGGCACCAGGATCAGCACTCGGTTGGCGCGGCCCGACAGCAGTTGGCGATGGATCACCAGACCGGCTTCGATGGTTTTCCCCAGACCCACTTCGTCCGCCAGTAGAACCCGTGGCGCAATACGGTCGGCGACTTCACGGGCGATGTGCAACTGGTGCGCGATCGGTTGCGCACGCACGCCGCCCAGGCCCCAGAGCGAAGACTGCAACTGGCGGCTGGTGTGTTCCAGGGTGTTGTAGCGCAGGGAGAACCACGACAGCGGGTCGATCTGCCCGGCGAACAGACGATCGCTGGCCAGACGGAACTGAATGAAGTTCGACAGCTGGGTTTCCGGCAGGGTGACGGCTTCGTTCTGCCCGTTGAGGCCGTGATAGACCATCAGCCCGTCGACGTCGTCGACTTCGCGCACGGTCATCTTCCAGCCTTCGAAGTGAGTAATGGTGTCACCCGGCGAGAACCGCACGCGGGTGAGGGGCGCATTCCGTAGCGCGTACTGGCGGGTTTCGCCAGTGGCCGGGTAAAGCACGGTCAACAAGCGGCCGTCCTGTGCCAGAACGGTGCCTAAACCAAGCTCTGCTTCGCTGTCACTGATCCAGCGTTGCCCCGGTTGATACTGCTGCGCCATGCTGCCTGACTCCCACCTTGAAAAAGCGGGCTATCTTAACGGAATGCAGGCTTCAGGGCCAAAGATTACTGGGCAGAAGCTGCCGCAGGCTTCGATCTTTTGATCTACGGAAACACCTGAGTTCTACGTTGTCCCATGAAAAGATCGCAGCCTTCGGCAGCTCCTACAGTGCCAACCCGGTCACAAGTTTGCGACCAGTGGCTCAAGGCGCCTTTGCCGCAGCCGATAGCCTGCTGACAGGAGACCCTTTATATGCTGCCACCGATGCTCCCCCTGAGCGCTGTGCCGATCACTTCCCAGCAGGATCCGATTCGCCAGCGGCCGGACATTCCTCCGGTGGTGCCGGTGCAGGAAAGCTCCAACGAAAGCACGATCGACCTGCAAAAACGCGACCCGGAAGAGGATCGACTGCTGGCGCGCGACGAACAGCGTCGCCAACAGGAGCGTGATCGTCGCCGTCGCGAAGCCGACGAAGACCCGGAAGAGCATCTGGCCGTGCCGGGCACCGAGCTGAATGCCGACAACACCGTGCCGGTGGTGCCGCTGATGGAAGATCAGCCGCGTCAGGGCTTGTGGGTCGATATCGAGATCTGAGTCTGCTTATTTACATCAATTGTTGTCGAGCGCTGGCGTCAGGCTGCATGATTGGCGCAGTCCTGCCTCTGATGCGGCAGTTGTGTTTTCTTCAAGTGATGCGCTGAACGTCATGAGCCAAGATGAAAAACTGATCGACCTCGGCACCGAGCGCGCCAAGCGTGTGCATGATCTCAACGAGAAGCGGCTGAACGAAGTGCGCAAGGCCTTTGAGCAAGCCATGCCGTTGGGAAAAGCTCAGAAAAAGCCGAAAAAGAAACCGAAAAAGCGTTGATCTTCCCCTGCATCCTTTGATGCAGGTCAGTTATTTTCCCGCCTTTGCCTTCTGTGTTGACCGGACTTGATCCTGGTCAATTTCTGCGCCTGCGCGATTGGTTAACTTAGCTCCATCGCAGCAAAGCAGGGGCCAGGAGGCCACAGTCATGTTTTTCGATAACGTGGTGTTTGCCGGGGTTCTGACCGTGGGGCTCATGGTTCTGTTTTTTGCAGGGTTTGGATTTTTTATCTGGAAGGATGCGAATAAGCGCAAGAAGTAGGTCTTTCCGGGTTTGATGAGCACGCAAGGCATTTTGGGGCGACTTCGGTTGCCCTTTTTTTTGTGTCTTGGCGGCCTTTGGGCCGACCAGACTTTGGGTGTGCTTTGTGAATATCCGTTGCTGCGGTAATGGCGGCTTAGGGTTCCGCCCTTACGGCGGGTCACCTTTTCCAAACGCCGAAAAGGTAACCCAAAAGGCTTTACCCTGACGTTCGGCCCTCGCTTAGGCTCGGGTTCCTTCGCTGCGGGATTCATCCGGGGGGCAGCGCCTACGGTTTGCTTCGCTGCACCTCCTCTCGCTGTGTTTGGCTGCGCCAAACGGTCGCTGCGCTCCCACCCCCGGACAAATCCCTCCACTCAGCCTGCCGACGGGCCCTCAGATCAAAAGCTTTACTCGAGCTAACGCTCATCGTGTTGAGTGGTGGAAAAGCGTGCGCTCGGCTTTTGCTTTTTTGTAGGAGCCAGCCTGCTGGCGATGGCGGCCTACGAGCCGACCGATCTCTGACTGAATGCACTCATCCAACTGTGGGAGCGAGCTTGCTCGCGAAGGCGGCCTGACAGCCGACCAAATCTCAAAACTGAATACACCCAATCCCCTGTAGGAACTGCCGAAGGCTGTGATCTTTTGATCTGCTTTGGCTTTGGCTTTGGCTTTGGCTTTGGCTCTTGATGTGGCTTTTGATCTTCAGCCCCTTCGGCAGGCCGAGCGTAGGTGTCCATCAGGGGGTTAGGCGCGCAGCGCCATGCGGCGAAGCCGCATACATCGAGAGGAGGTGCAGCGAAGCAAACCGGAGGCGATGCCCCCGGATGGACACCGTAGCGAGGGAACACTGAGCCTAAGCGAAGTGCCGTACGCCGGGGCAAGACTTTTTGGTTACTTTTGAGGCGTTTGTCAAAAGTGACTCGCTGTAAGAGCGAAACCGCCAGCGGCAGCACCCGAAGCAACGGATATGCCCCCAATCCAACTCTCAACCAAAACAAAACAAAAAAGGCGCGATCCTCACGAATCGCGCCTTTCTCATGTGCAGCGGTCTATCAGCTACCCAACGCTTTGGACGCCAACCAGAACAACCCAGCCGACAGCGCCACAGTCGCCGGCAGGGTCAGCACCCACGCCAGCAAGATGGTGCGAACAGTCCCACCCTGCAGGCCGCTCTTGTTGGCGACCATGGTGCCCGCCACGCCCGAGGACAGCACGTGAGTGGTCGATACCGGCAGACTGAAGATGTTGGCCATACCGATCAAGCTGGCGGTAGTGATCTGCGCCGACATGCCTTGAGAGTAGGTCATGCCCTGCTTGCCGATCTTCTCGCCGATGGTCAGTACCACGCGTTTCCAGCCGACCATGGTACCCAGGCCGAGGGCCAGGGCCACCGCGAGAATCACCCAGAACGGGGCGTATTCGGTGGTGGTGGTCAGGTCTTTGCGCAGTTTGTCCAGGTCAGCCTTCTCACGCGCTTCCAGGCCTGGCAGCTTGCCGACTTTCTTCGCGGTGTCGTCCAGGCACAGCAAGTAGCGACGGACTTCGATGCGGCTTTCCGAGGACAGCGAATGGTAGTCCGCTACACCTTTAAGGGTGCCAAGCAGGGCGTTGATGGTCGGTTCGGTCTGCTGCGGGTTGCAGCGGAATTTTTCCGGCAGATCGCCTTCAACACTTTTGCCCAGGGCCAGGAATTCGCCCAGGGAATCGGCGTTGCGCTTGTAGAACTGGCTCAGGTGCAGGGTCGCGTCGCGGGTGCGCTCGATCTGGTAGGTGGTGCTGCTCAGGTCGAGGACGAACTGCGCCGGCACGATACCGATCAGTACCAGCATGATCAGGCCGATGCCTTTCTGGCCATCGTTGGAACCGTGCACGAAGCTCACGGCCATGGCCGAAATCACCAGAACCAGACGGTTCCAGAACGGCGGGTGCTTTTTGTCGTCGATCTTGCGGCGCTGTTCCGGAGTCTTGTGCATCTTCGACAGCGGACGCCACCACTTCAGGCCGATCAGGATCAGCGCGGCGATCAGGAAGCCAGCCATTGGCGAAAACACCAGCGAGGCGCCGATGTCGATCGCTTTCTGCCAGTTCACGCCGTCGGCCAACGGGATGTTGTTGATCAGGGCGTTGGCCAGGCCGACACCGAGGATCGAGCCGATCAGGGTGTGGGAACTGGAGGCCGGGATACCGAAGTACCAGGTGCCCAGGTTCCAAGTGATCGCCGCGGCGAGCAACGAGAACACCATCGCCAGGCCATGGCCGGTGTTCACATTGATCAGCAGTTCCACCGGCAGCAGGTGAACAATGGCATACGCCACGCCAACGCCGCCCAGCAACACGCCGAGGAAGTTGAACACACCGGAGAAGAACACCGCCAGGTGAGGCGGCATGGCTTTGGTGTAGATAACAGTGGCTACCGCGTTAGCGGTGTCATGAAATCCATTGATGAACTCGAAGGCGAGGACAAACGTCAGGGCGAGCAAGAGGCTCACAAGCACCCAAGCATCCAGTCCGCTGAATAAATCGATCATGAAGGTTTTCTGACCCGGTCATAAGGGGGCGCGATTATGCCAGAAAAGACTGGAAATCGATCCCCTACCTGCTCATCGGTAGCAATCAATGTCGAATTAAATTGTTGCAAGGTGCAATGCCCGAGCATGTTGCAGGGTTTTTCAAGTGTTTGATTAGCTTGAAAAAACCTTCGGGCAGCAGGCATTTCGTTGAGCGCGCGCGAGCCTCAAACGCCTGTGTGAAATATCTCTGAAACGAGTCAGACACGCTCCTTTCCCGTGCAGGCCGGGGGGAGGTGGGCCGCTGCCCGCGGATAGCGGGCGCGCAAGGCATGGTCGGGTCACCGTGCTTTTAGCCGGTGGCGACGCAGACCCTCGAAAATCTCAGGATCGCCCGTTCAGGGCTCTTCGGTTTTGAGTTCTTCTTCCATCTTTTTCAGTTCTTGCTGGAAAACCTGATCCTGAACGGTGGGGCGTTTGCGCCATGCCTTGCGTTCCGGTTCGGGTTGCGCGGCGTAGGTGGTGACTTCCCCGCCGTAAACTTCCTTGTAACGTTGTTCCTGGCGCTCAAGTTCCGCGCGCAGTTCGTCTTTCGTCACAGTGCTACCTGTTTGAGTTGAGATAAATATCTGGTGAAACGCACGGCAACGAGTCGATTGAACACGTCCACCAAAGGGCCATGCCGGGTCAGGCATTGGCGTTATCGGCAGGGCGATCAAGACTTCCATGTTGCAGGCGGCTACGGCACCAGATTAAAACTGACGCAGCATCAGTTTCCTGTTTCAGCAAGCGCGCTGGCGGTGCATGAATAATGAGCGTCAGGCGCTGGCCGGGCTGACGGCAATAGGCATCGGGTCAGCGGGCGGCACCCTCGGCCAGTGAAAACGTGGCGCCGCTGAGGTGCATTATAGCGGTCGATTCGGGAATGACTATCTTTGCCAAGTTAAAAACGGTTCGGGATGTGTGATCGTTTTGTTACTGACAAGTTTTATCGCTAGTTGAAATTCGCCGAAACCTTTTAAGGACTCGCGTTCAGTTTCTGGCGCCATTAAGTCGATCAACTAATGAGGCATGCGAAGTTGTATGAACAGGCAGGTGAATGAATGAAGAAGCCAAGAAGGACAGAGGCTGATGGATTGCGATAATCGGTCGGCGGTTCGATAATCGCCCAATCTTGGTGTCTCGACTCTTGTGCATCTGCTGGCGAGCCGCTTGTATAGCCATTGATTCGTGCCGCAAAAAAGGACAAGAAATGAACGATCAACTGCGCAACTCCTTCACCTCCGTGGCGCCGCCGATCGTCGCTTCGCCGGCCAAACGCATCCAGGCGCTGACCGGCGATCCGGATTTCATGACCTCGCTGGCCCGTGGCCTGGCGGTGGTGCAGGCATTTCAGGAGCGCAAGCGGCACCTGACCATCGCCCAGATCAGCCATCGCACAGAAATTCCCCGCGCTGCTGTGCGCCGTTGCCTGCACACTCTGATCAAACTGGGTTACGCCACCACCGATGGCCGCACGTACTCGTTGTTGCCCAAAGTGCTGACCCTCGGCCACGCGTATCTGTCGTCGACGCCGCTGGCGGTGTCGGCCCAGCCGTACCTCGACCGCATGAGCGAGCAACTGCACGAAGCCTGCAACATGGCCACGCTCGAAGGTGACGACATTTTGTACATCGCCCGCTCGGCGACCACGCAACGGCTGATCTCGGTGGACCTGTCGGTGGGCGGGCGTCTGCCGGCCTATTGCACATCGATGGGCCGCATCCTGCTGGCGGCGCTGGACGACACCTCGCTGCGCGAATACCTCGAGCATGCCGAACTGGTGGCCAAGACCAGCCGCACGCTGCACACCCCCGAAAGTCTGCTCGAATGCCTGCAGGAAGTACGGCAGCAGGGATGGTGCATCGTCGATCAGGAACTCGAACAAGGCCTGCGTTCGATTGCCGTGCCGGTTTACGATGCGTCGGGCCAGGTGGTGGCGGCGCTTAATGTCAGCACCCACGCCGGCCGCGTCAGCCGTACCGAACTGGAACAACGCTTCCTGCCGGGCCTGCTCAGTGCCAGCCGCGACCTCAGCGCGCAGTTGTTCGCCTGATGAAGCTGTTCGATAAACGCACAGTGTTGCGTTTATCGAATTGACGCTAAAAGCCCCGGATCATTAATGTCGCGGCAGCGTCATCCGGCGCAGATTTGAATGAGCCTGCCGGATTGTCGACTCCCATAATAATGACAAGAGGCAACTCACCATGCGCATGCTCCCCGACTGTCTCAGCTCCATTCCCTGTTGCCGGATTCACCGCAACGCCTGATATCGATCTTCTATTCTTGTGACCGTGCCGCTCTTTGGCCGGCCGCCGTTCGACTGCGTTTTTTGCGTGGAATAAAAATAATGAACCAGCCTCAGTCCGCTGTAGGTAACTGCCTCGACGTGCAGACCTTCATCAATGCCCAACCGATCTCGCGCTATCAGTGGCGTGTGGTGATCCTGTGTTTCCTGATTGTATTTCTCGATGGTCTCGACACCGCGGCGATGGGGTTTATCGCGCCGGCACTGTCCCAGGACTGGGGCATCGACCGCGCCAGCCTGGGCCCGGTAATGAGCGCCGCGTTGATCGGCATGGTCTTCGGCGCACTGGGTTCCGGCCCGCTGGCTGACCGCTTCGGACGCAAAGTGGTGCTGGTTGGCGCGGTGCTGCTGTTCGGCGCTTTCAGCCTGGCCTCGGCCTACAGCACCAACGTCGAGCAACTGCTGGTGTTGCGCTTCCTCACCGGCCTCGGTCTGGGCGCCGGCATGCCCAACGCCACCACGCTGCTCTCGGAATACACCCCGGAGCGCAAGAAATCCTTGCTGGTGACCAGCATGTTCTGCGGCTTCAACCTCGGCATGGCCGGTGGCGGTTTCATTTCGGCGAAGCTGATCCCGGCGTTCGGCTGGCACAGCCTGCTGCTGATCGGCGGGATCCTGCCGTTGATCCTCGCGGTGGTGCTGCTGTTCTGGCTGCCGGAGTCGGCGCGTTATCTGGTGGTGCGTAATCGCGGCACCGACAAAGTGCGCAAGACCTTGTCGCCGATCGATCCGGTCGCCGTGGCGCAGGCCTCGAGTTTCAGCGTGCCGGAACAGAAAACCGTCAAGGCGCGCAATGTGTTCGCGGTGATTTTCTCCGGCACCTACAGCGCCGGCACCTTGCTGCTGTGGCTGACCTACTTCATGGGTCTGGTCATCGTTTACCTGCTGACCAGTTGGCTGCCGACCCTGATGCGTGACAGCGGCGCGAGCATGGAGCAGGCGGCGTTCATCGGCGCGTTGTTCCAGTTCGGCGGGGTGTTGAGTGCGGTCGCTGTGGGTTGGGCGATGGACCGCTTCAATCCGCACAAGGTCATCGGCACGTTCTACCTGCTGGCTGGGGTGTTTGCCTACGCGGTGGGGCAGAGTCTGGGCAACATCACGTTGCTGGCGACCTTGGTGCTGGTGGCCGGGATGTGCGTCAACGGTGCGCAATCGGCGATGCCGTCGCTGGCGGCGCGGTTTTATCCGACTCAGGGGCGGGCGACCGGGGTCTCGTGGATGCTCGGGATTGGCCGGTTTGGCGCGATTCTCGGGGCGTGGATGGGCGCGACGTTGCTGGGCCTGGGCTGGAATTTCGAGCAGGTGCTGACGGCGCTGGTGATTCCGGCGGCGTTGGCGACGACGGCGGTGGTGATCAAAGGCATGGTCAGTCATGCGGATGCGACTTGAGTCGAGTCATTTTGATTTGCGTTGAATGTTCCGGTCTTTTCGCGAGCAGGCTCGCTCCCACATTTTGAAATGCATTCCAATGTGGGAGCGAGCCTGCTCGCGAATGAGGAGATAGTTAGGGGAGTAACAATCCGTTCGATAAACGAACACTCAGTCGATTATCGGATTGTTTGGCGATTTTCAGCGGCTTAATCTTCAGTGACTCCGGCGCTGAACCTCGCGCCTTTTTATCACTGGCGATTCACTACAAAAACGGGAGCCTGCTCCATGGCTGAGATCCTTTCGCTGCACGACGCGGTGAAGCAATTCGTCAACGACGGCGACACCGTCGCGCTCGAAGGCTTCACTCACCTGATCCCTACGGCGGCAGGTCATGAAATCATTCGGCAGGGCAAGAAAGATCTGACCCTGGTGCGAATGACGCCTGACCTGATCTACGACCAACTGATCGGTGCCGGTTGTGCACGCAAGCTGATCTTTTCCTGGGGCGGCAATCCGGGTGTGGGTTCGCTGCACCGTCTGCGCGATGCGGTCGAGAAGCAGTGGCCGCATGCCCTGGAAATCGAAGAGCACAGCCACGCCGACCTGGCCAACGCCTACGTCGCCGGCGCTTCCGGCCTACCGTTCGCCGTACTGCGGGCCTACGCCGGTTCCGACCTGCCGAAGGTCAACCCGCTGATCAAGTCCGTGACCTGCCCGTTCACCGGTGAAGTGCTGGCGGCCGTGCCGTCGGTGCGTCCAGACGTCACCGTGATCCACGCGCAGAAAGCCGACCGTCAGGGCAACGTGCTGCTGTGGGGCATTCTCGGGGTGCAGAAAGAAGCGGCACTGGCGGCCAAGCGCTGCATCGTCACCGTCGAGGAAATCGTCGACAACCTCAACGCCCCGATGAACGCTTGCGTGCTGCCGACCTGGGCCTTGAGCGCGGTTTGCCACGTACCCGGCGGCGCGCATCCGTCCTACGCCCACGGTTACACCGAGCGTGACAATCGCTTCTATCAGGCGTGGGATCCGATCGCCCGCGACCGTGAGACGTTTACCGCGTGGATCAACGAATACATCCATGGCTGCGCTGACTTCAGCGAGTTCCAGGCCAAGTTGGCCGCTGCTTCGGAGGCCAAGTAATGACTTACACCACCAATGAAATGATGACCGTCGCTGCGGCCCGTCGCCTGAAGAACGGCTCGGTGTGCTTCGTCGGCATCGGCCTGCCGTCGAAAGCCGCCAACCTTGCGCGCCTGACTTCGTCGCCGGACGTGGTGCTGATCTACGAATCGGGTCCGATTGGCGCCAAGCCGAGCGTGCTGCCCCTGTCGATCGGTGATGGTGAACTGGCGGAAACCGCCGACACCGTCGTGCCGACCGGTGAGATTTTTCGCTATTGGCTGCAGGGTGGGCGCATCGACGTCGGTTTTCTCGGCGCCGCGCAGGTCGACCGTTTCGGCAACATCAACACCACTGTGGTCGGCGACTATCACGCGCCGAAAGTGCGCCTGCCGGGTGCCGGTGGCGCGCCGGAGATCGCCGGTTCGGCGAAGAGCGTGTTGATCATCCTCAAGCAGTCGGCGCGTTCGTTCGTCGACAAGCTCGACTTCATTACCTCGGTCGGTCACGGCGAGGGCGGCGATTCGCGCAAGCGTCTGGGCCTGCCGGGTGCCGGCCCGGTCGGGATCATTACCGACCTGTGCATCATGGAACCGGAGCAGGGCACCCACGAATTCGTGGTCACCGCCCTGCACCCAGGCGTGACCCGCGAGCAAGTGGTCGCCGCCACCGGTTGGGCGATCCGCTTTGCCGACAACGTTGAAACCACGGCGGCACCGACCGAAGTCGAACTCTCTGCACTGCGCGATCTCGAAGCGCGCACCGCCGCCGCCCACGGCCAGGCACCGGGAGAAGCATGATGCGTGACGTGTATATCTGCGACGCGATTCGCACCCCCATCGGCCGTTTTGGCGGCGGTTTGTCCGCCGTGCGCGCCGACGATCTGGCCGCCGTGCCGATCAAGGCGCTGATGGAACGCAATCCTTCGGTGGACTGGAACGCGATCGACGAAGTGTTCCTCGGCTGCGCCAACCAGGCTGGTGAAGACAACCGCAACGTGGCGCGCATGGCGCTGCTGCTGGCGGGGCTGCCGGACAGCGTGCCGGGCGTGACCCTCAACCGTCTCTGCGCTTCGGGCATGGACGCGATCGGCACTGCTTTCCGTGCGATTGCCAGCGGCGAGATGGAGCTGGCGATTGCCGGCGGCGTCGAGTCGATGTCCCGCGCGCCGTTCGTGATGGGCAAGTCGGACGCAGCGTTCTCGCGCAACATGAAACTGGAAGACACCACCATTGGCTGGCGTTTCATCAACCCGCTGATGAAGGCCCAGTACGGCGTCGACGCGATGCCGCAGACCGCCGACAACGTGGCAGACGACTATAAAGTGTCGCGTGCCGACCAAGACGCGTTTGCCCTGCGCAGTCAGCAACGCACGGCCGCTGCACAGGCTGCGGGCTACTTCGCCGAGGAAATCGTCGAAGTGCGGATCGCCCACAAGAAGGGCGAAACCGTGGTCAGCCAGGACGAGCATCCACGCGCCGACACGACAATTGAAGCGCTGACCAAACTCAAACCGGTCAACGGCCCGGACAAGACCGTCACCGCCGGCAACGCGTCCGGGGTCAACGACGGCGCTGCCGCGCTGATTCTCGCGTCGGCGGAAGCGGTGAAAAAACACGGCCTGACAGCACGGGCCAAAGTGCTGGGTATGGCCAGCGCCGGTGTTGCACCTAGGGTGATGGGCATCGGCCCGGTGCCGGCGGTGCGCAAACTGATCGAGCGTCTCGGCGTGGCGGTCAGCGATTTCGATGTGATCGAACTCAACGAAGCCTTCGCCAGCCAGGGCCTGGCGGTGCTGCGTGAATTGGGTCTGGCCGACGATGCGCCGCAGGTCAACCCGAACGGTGGCGCGATTGCCTTGGGCCACCCGTTGGGCATGAGCGGCGCGCGACTGGTGCTGACTGCGCTGCATCAGCTGGAAAAGACTGGCGGCAAGAAAGGTCTGGCGACCATGTGCGTCGGCGTCGGACAGGGTCTGGCCCTGGCCATCGAACGCGTCTGACGCAGCGCGTCGACTGATAAGAACTGAGGAAAGCGAAATGACTGACAAGCCTGGCTACCGTCGTCCGCAGGAAGGCACCCAGCCCGAGTACCTGCACCCGACGTATCAATCCACCAACCTGCGCTCGCCGTCCAAACCGTTGGTGTTTCTGCCGCATTCGTTGTCGGAGATCACCGGCCCGACCATCGGTGCCGAACGCGTCGCCGAGAAAGACAACGACCTGACCGCGCAGCACGACGGCGAGCCGTTGGGCGAGCGCATCATCATTCACGGCCGTGTGCTCGACGAAAACGGTTTGCCGGTCCCGGGGATTCTGGTGGAGATCTGGCAGGCCAACGCCGCCGGTCGCTACAACCACAAGCGCGACCTGCACGACGCACCGCTGGACCCGAACTTCACCGGCACCGGCCGCACCGTGACCGACGCCGATGGCTGGTATCAGTTCCAGACCATCAAGCCCGGCGCCTATCCGTGGGGTAACCACCACAACGCGTGGCGACCGGCGCACATCCATTTCTCGCTGTTCGGGCCGAGCATCCTCACCCGTCTGGTGACGCAGATGTATTTCCCCGGCGACCCGCTGCTGGCCTACGACCCGATCTACAACTGCGTGCCGGACACCTCCGCCAAGGAACGTCTGATCGCCGCTTTCGATCTGGAAAAAACCATTCCGTCCTACGCCCTCGGCTATCGCTGGGACATCGTCTTGCGCGGCCGCGACGCCACGCCGATGGAGAAATAAGATGACGCTGACTGCCACCACGTCCCACACCGTCGGGCCGTACTACCACATCGGCCTGACCTGGCTGAACCGCGAAAACCTCGCGGTCGAACAAACCCTCGGCGAGCGCGTGGCGATCACCGGCCAAGTCGTTGACGGCAACGGCGATGTGGTCAACGACGCGATGCTCGAAGTCTGGCAGGCCAACGCCGCAGGCAAGTACGCGCACCCGGAAGACGAGCAGGACAAACCGCTGGATCCGCACTTCGAAGGTTTTGGCCGGGTGCCGGTGGACGCCGAAGGGCGCTTCCGTTTCACCACGATCAAACCGGGCACGGTCGAAGGCCTGAAGGGCTCGACCCAGGCGCCGCATCTGGTGGTGCTGGTATTTGCCCGTGGTCTGGTCAAGCACTTGCTGACACGCATCTACTTTGAAGGCGATCCGGCGAACGTCGATGATCCGCTGCTGGAATGTGTGCCGGCGGAGCGCCGCGGGACGTTGCTGGCGAAGCCGGATGCGGCGGGTGTGTATCAGTGGAATGTGATTTTGCAGGGCACTGAGGCGGAGACGGTGTTCTTCGATTATTGATCGCACCTCGTTCCATTGGAGTGAGTTTGTGGTGAGGGGATTTATCCCCGATGGGCTGCGAAGCAGCCCCAAGACCGGAGTTCACGGTGAAACTGACACACCGCGTCTGCCGGATTTGCGAGTGCTGCGCACTCGATCGGGGATGAATCCCCTCGCCACAAGCCCTCTTTCAGAGGAGGGGTTGTGTAATGCCTCGTGGATGTATCCGTGGAACGGGACTGTTGCGAAGTGTGTCTAGACTCTCACCTGTCCCTTCAGAGTAAAAAACAATGACCACTACCACCGCTCATTACACCGGCGAGGAGCGCAGCAAGCGCATCTTCGCCATTGTCGGTGCCTCGTCCGGCAACCTGGTCGAATGGTTCGACTTCTACGTCTACGCCTTCTGCGCGATCTATTTCGCCCCGGCGTTTTTCCCCTCCGACAACCCTACGGTGCAACTGGTCAACACGGCCGGGGTGTTCGCTGCCGGGTTTCTGATGCGCCCGATTGGCGGCTGGATTTTCGGGCGGCTGGCGGACAAGAAGGGCCGCAAGACCTCGATGATGATTTCGGTGCTGATGATGTGTTTCGGCTCCCTGCTCATCGCCTGTCTGCCGACTTACGCCAGCATCGGCGTCTGGGCACCGCTGCTGTTGCTGTTCGCGCGGCTGCTGCAAGGCCTGTCGGTGGGTGGCGAATATGGCACCACCGCCACCTACATGAGTGAAGTCGCGCTCAAGGGCCAGCGCGGCTTTTTCGCCTCGTTCCAGTACGTGACGCTGATTGGCGGGCAACTGCTGGCGGTGTCGCTGGTGGTGATCCTGCAACAGTTCCTCAGTGAAGATGAACTGCGTGCTTACGGCTGGCGGATTCCATTTGTTGTCGGTGCGGTGGCGGCCGTGATTTCGCTGTTCCTGCGTCGCTCCCTGAAAGAAACCACCAGCAAGGAAATGCGCGAGAACAAGGACGCCGGCAGCATCCGCGCGCTGTTCCGTGATCACAAAGCCGCTTTCATCACCGTGCTCGGTTACACCGCCGGTGGCTCGCTGATTTTCTACACCTTCACCACGTACATGCAGAAGTACCTGGTGAACACCGCCGGCATGCACGCCAAGACCGCCAGCTACATCATGACCGGCGCGCTGTTCCTGTATATGTGCATGCAGCCGCTGTTCGGCATGCTCGCCGACAAGATCGGCCGACGTAATTCGATGCTCTGGTTCGGCGCGCTCGGTACGCTGTTCACTGTGCCGATCCTGTTGAGCCTGAAAAGCATCAGCAGCCCGATTCTGGCCTTTGTGCTGATCACCGTGGCGCTGGCGATTGTCAGTTTCTACACCTCGATCAGCGGCCTGGTGAAAGCCGAAATGTTCCCGCCGGAAGTCCGCGCCCTCGGCGTCGGTCTGGCCTATGCGGTGGCCAACGCGATCTTCGGCGGTTCGGCGGAATACGTGGCCCTGAGCCTGAAAGCCGGGGGCATGGAAAACGCGTTCTACTGGTACGTCACGGTGATGATGGCGGTGGCGTTCCTGTTTAGCCTGCGCCTGCCGAAACAGGCGGCGTACTTGCACCACGATCTGTAAACCGATGTGCGCGGGCCGCATTGGCCCGCGCCGGCAAGGACTGTTTATGACTCAGCGACCGGGCAATCAATTGTTCGATGCCTACTTCACGGCCCGCGACATGCGCGAGGTGTTCTGCGATCAGGGCCGGGTGCAGGCCATGCTCGATTTCGAAGCGGCGCTGGCCCGGGCCGAAGCGCGGGTCGGGGTGATTCCGGCGTCCGCCGTCGCGCCGATTGCCGCCGCTTGCAATGCCGGTCTGTATGACTTCGCGGCGCTGGGCGAGGCGATTGCCACGGCCGGTAACTCGGCGATTCCACTGGTCAAGGCGTTGGGCAAGCAGATTGCCGCGAGCAGTGCCGAGGCCGAGCGTTATGTGCATCTGGGGGCGACCAGTCAGGATGTGATGGATTCCGGGCTGGTCCTGCAATTGCGGCAGGCGCTGGAGCTGATTGAAAGCGATCTGGCAGCGCTCGCCGATTCGCTCGCCACCCAAGCCAAACGGCATGCGACGACGCCACTGGCCGGGCGCACTTGGCTGCAGCACGCCACGCCCGTGACCCTCGGGATGAAGATCGCCGGTTGGCTCGGCGCGGTGACCCGCAGCCGTCAGCGTCTGCGCGAACTCAAGCCGCGGCTGCTGGTGCTGCAATTCGGCGGTGCTTCCGGCACCCTTGCGGCGCTCGGCGAGCAAGCGCTGCCGATCGCGCAGGCGCTGGCCGAAGAGCTGCAACTGACTTTGCCTGAGCAACCGTGGCACACCCAGCGTGATCGCATCGTCGAGTTCGGCGCGGTACTCGGTTTGATCGCCGGCAGCCTCGGCAAGCTCGGGCGCGACGTCAGTCTGTTGATGCAGACCGAAGCGGCGGAAGTGTTCGAGCCGTCGGCACCGGGTAAGGGCGGTTCCTCGACCATGCCGCACAAGCGCAATCCGGTCGGCGCGGCGGTGTTGATCGGCGCGGCGACGCGGGTACCGGGGCTGGTCTCGACGCTGTTCAGCGCCATGCCGCAGGAGCACGAACGCAGCCTCGGTCTTTGGCATGCCGAATGGGAAACCCTGCCGGAGATCTGCTGCCTGGTGTCCGGTGCGCTGCAACAGGCGTGCTTGCTGGCCGATGGTCTGGAAGTCGATGCCGAGCGCATGGCGCGCAATCTGCAATTGACCCAAGGGCTGGTGCTGGCCGAAGCGGTGAGCATCGTCCTCGCGCAGCGGGTCGGCCGCGACACTGCGCATCACCTGCTCGAACAATGTTGCAAACGCGCGGTGGCCGAACAGCGCCACCTGCGTGCGGTACTCGGCGACGAGCCGCAAGTGACCGCCGAACTGAGCAGCACCGAACTGGATCATCTGCTCGACCCCGCGCATTACCTCGGCCAGGCGCAAGTCTGGGTCGAGCGCGCGGTGGCCGAACACAACGCATTGTCTGTTTGAAAGGAGAGGGCTGTGGCTTTCGTTCAACTCGCCGATGGCGAACTGCATTACGTTATTGAAGGCCCGGTCGATGCGCCGGTGCTGGTGCTGTCCAACTCGCTGGGCACCGACCTGCACATGTGGGACGCGCAGATGCCGGCGTTCACCGAGTATTTCCGGGTGCTGCGTTTCGACACCCGTGGTCACGGCCAGTCGCTGGTGACGCCGGGGCCTTACAGCATCGAGCAACTGGGCCGCGACGTGCTGAGTCTGCTCGATGCGCTGCACATCGAGCGCGCGCATTTTTGCGGATTGTCGATGGGCGGGTTGATCGGCCAGTGGCTGGGGATCAATGCCGGTCATCGTCTGCACAAACTGATTGTGTGCAACACCGCCGCGAAGATCGGCGACCCGTCGGTGTGGAATCCGCGCATCGAAACCGTGTTGCGTGATGGCCCGGCAGCGATGGTCGCATTGCGTGATGCGTCGATTGCCCGGTGGTTTACCCCGGATTTTTCCGCGGCCAATCCGGCCGCGGCGAAGAAGATCACCGACATGCTCGCGGCGACTTCGCCTGAAGGTTATGCGGCCAATTGCGCGGCAGTGCGCGATGCCGATTTCCGTGAGCAACTGGCCTCGATCAACCTGCCGTTGTTGGTGATTGCCGGTACTGAAGATGCGGTGACGCCACCGTCCGGCGGGCATTTCATTCAGGAGCATGTGCGCGGCGCCGAGTACGCCGAGTTCTATGCTGCGCACCTGTCCAACGTGCAGGCCGGTGCCGCTTTCAGTGATCGTGTGTTGGCGTTTCTGAACGCTCAGTGAGGAAGTTTTTGTGGACGAGAAACAACGTTACGACGAAGGCCTGCAAGTCCGCCGCGCGGTATTGGGTGATGCCCACGTTGATCGCAGCCTGAATGCGCTGACCGAGTTCAACTCGGAATTCCAGGAGATGATCACGCGTCACGCCTGGGGCGACATCTGGACCCGTCCGGGTCTGCCACGGCACACGCGCAGCCTGATCACCATCGCCATGCTGATCGGGATGAACCGCGAGGCCGAGCTGAAATTGCATCTGCGTGCGGCGGCCAACAACGGTGTGAGCCGGAGCGAGATCAAGGAAGTGATCATGCAGAGCGCGATTTATTGCGGGATCCCGGCGGCGAATGCCACGTTTCATCTGGCGGAGTCGGTGTGGGATGAACTGGGAGTCGAATCCCGGGAGTGATGGTGCCTGAACTGACGCCTTCGCGAGCAAGCCCGCTCCCACATTTGGAATGCATTTCCCTGTGGGAGCGGGCTTGCTCGCGAAGGCGGCAGACGCCGTGATGCATCAATCAGCACAGGTACTCAAACGCTGGCGACAATGAAAATTCACTCCCACATTGGGAATGCATTTCCCTGTGGGAGCGGGCTTGCTTGCGAAAGCGGCAGACGCCGTGATGCATCAATCAGCACAGACACTCAGACCTTGGCGACAATGAAAATCCGCTTGAAGGGAAACAGTGTCTGCCCGTTTTTCTCCGGCGGGTAATGTTTATGCACCCGCATCAGGAAGTGATAGATAAACCGCGCCTGTTCCTGAGACGTCAGCGTCTGCATCACCGGCCGCAGCGCCGAGACCTTCACCCAGTCGTACACCGGCGATTTGCCGCCAACCACCTGCAATTGCTCGGTTTCCCAGATCTCCAGCGACGTGGTCAGCGGCGCCAGCACGCGGTAATAGTCCTCCAGTGTCAACAATGACCGCGCAGCCATGCACTGGCGCAGTTGCGGTGTGCCGATGGGGGTGTGTCCCGGTCCCGCGTCGTCGAGGGTGTCGAGCATCAGTCGATACCACAAGGCCTCGCGCCAGTCCGGCATGTGCGCCGCCAGACAGCCGCCGGGGTTCAGATACCCCAACAGGCGCGGCAGCAGGTGTTGATGATCGCCAATGAAATGCAGCACCGCCGCCGCGAGCAGCAGATCGGCCGGTTGTTCGGGTTGCCAGTCGAGCAGGTCGCACTCTTGCCATTGAGCGTTGATCGGCAGGCACCGGGCCTGATCAAGCATCTGCCGCGAGCTGTCGACACCCAGCAACTGCGCACGCGGCCAGCGTTCGGCCAGCAGCTGCGTGGCAATGCCGGTGCCGCAGCCCAGGTCATAAATGTGTTTAGGGTCGTGCAGATCGACGCGGTCGAGCAATTCGTTGACCGGGCGTTGCCTGAGACGGGAAAACTGCTGGTACGCCTTGGCGTCCCAGTGGGTGCAGGCGTTCCCTGCCGTTTCGAGTTTGGCGCTCATGAGGAGGTCCTCTCTGGCGGATTACAGTTGTCGTCCAATGACGTTGAGGGTCTTCAGGACAACGGCCACGCCTTTGCGTGTGTCCTCTTCATTCAGCAGTTTGAGCAATGCCAGAGTGCCCGGCGCCGCTGACTGTGCCGATACTTCGGCTTTGGCTACGCGCACTGCATTACTGACTGTCCAGGTGGCGGCTGTGCTGCTCTCGAACAATTGCGCGAGTTTTTCCACCATGGCCGCGTCGAGCAGATCGGCGATATCGGAAACCAGGGAAAGCAGGTCGACAATATTCTCCAGGCGTCCGCCATCGATTAACGGCTGCAGTTTTGCCATCAGCGCAGTGAACCCGGGCGTGGCTGACATTTCCTCGGGCATGTTCATGAGCAATCACTCCTCCCTGTGCAGGGTCATAGCATTCCCCGGGCCACCGCCCAGTAAAGACCGCGATTGAAACCGTTTCTGAGCAGACCGCCCAATTTGGTCGGGGGTGTTGGCAATACATCGTGGGCGTAGTCGTACCAGAGTGGCATCCCGGCATTCAGGCCCATTTGGGCTACCGCCTGTACCCGCCCGTCGTATACCGAGTTGGGTGCGCCAAGACGGATCTGGGCGGTGATGTTGTTGGCGATCACCGGCGCCTGGTTATGACAGGCGCCGCCGGCCTTGCTGACCGGCAGGTCGACGGTGTCGCCGATCACGTAGACATTCTCCAGACCGTAGACCTGCAGCGTTTCGTGATTGGTCGGCAGCCATCCTTCATCATTGGCGGCGTGTGAGATGCCGCACCCACGCACCACCTCGACGGCCTGGATGGGTGGAGTAGCCATCAGAATGTCGAAGGGTTGCGCATCGCCCTCGGCTGAGTAGGCGATTTTTGCATCAGGATCCACATGGCTCAGGGTGAAGCCGCGCTGAAATTGAATGTTTTTCCGGGCAAAAATGCTCGGCAGAATTTCACCCGTGGGGCGCTGCAAGAACAGACAATTGCGCAATAGCTGGGCAACCGTCGGGTAGGTGTAGATGATTTCCACCTGCTCGCGAACACCTCGACGACGCAACAAATCATCCAGCATCAATGTCGTTTCCACGGGTGCGATTCCGCATTGGTGCGGGACGTTCGGTGTCTGCGGGAAGGACACGGTAATGAAAATCCGGCCTTTTTCGATGCTGTTCAGGCGTTGCGCCAACTGCCGGGCAGGAAGGTATTGATAGAAGTGGTCGCCGGCTTCTTGCAGACCCGCGATGCGTTCCGGCGCCGGCACGCAGCCGGTGGCGATCACCAGAAAATCATAGTCGAAGCGCTTGCCGGTACGGGTGCGCAATTGCTGCCCGGAAAAGTCGAAACGGGTGACGTCTTCAACGTGGAAACTGATTTCCGGGCGCAACAATGAGCGTTCCGGACGTTTGAGTTCTTCTTCGAAGAACTGGCTGAACGCCACGTACATGAACGCAGGTTTGTAGTAATGATCGGGGGAACTGGACAGCAATGTGATCGAGACGTCGCCGCGTAGAACTTCGGGATACAGCTTGCCGACCAGTTGATTGGCCAGCATGGTTCCACCTACACCGCCACCGACGATAACTATTCGCTTGCTCATACCTGACCTCCGTGGCCAAGGCAGCTTCGCGTACAGCATCCGGAGATAACGGAAGAAAACTAAGGGCTCCTACAGCAGGCTGGAGAATTTACACACTCTGTTGACTGTATCTGCGCCTCGACAAATCGCCAGTCCGGGCTGACCAGTGGTTGATGCCGGCGCCGCTTGTGCAGCGCCGGCGTGCGGGTTCAGAGCAGGCTGATCGGATAGCTGATGATCAGACGGTTTTCGTCGAACTCGTTGTTGCTGAAATCGCGGCGCATGGTCGAGTTGCGCCAGCGCACGTTGAGGTCGCGCAGGGCGCCGCTCTGCACGGTGTAGCCCAGTTCCGATTCGCGGCCCCATTCCTTGCCGTCGGTGATGGTTCCGGTGTGCACGTTGTCGCCGCTGATGTAGCGGTTCATCAGGGTCAGGCCGGGGATGCCCAGGGCGGCGAAGTTGTAGTCGTGGCGCACCTGCCAGGAGCGTTCCTGAGCGTTGTCGTAGCTGGCGTTGTAACTGTCGTTGGCGAGGGTGCCGCCGCTGGTGCCGTTGACCCGCATCCAGGCGCTGTCGCCGGTGAGTTTTTGCAGGCCGACGTAGAAGGTGTTGCCGCCGTAGCGGGCCGAGAACATCCCCGACCAGGTCTTGTTGTCGAGTTCGCCGGCGCGGGCGCTGCCGTCGTCCTTGCCGTAGAAGAAGCCCAGGTTGGCGCCCAGCGTCCAGTCGCCGAGTGGCTGGCTGTGAATCAGGTTGAGGTATTGCTGGCTGTAGATGTCCTTGAGTTCGGCGTTCCACAGGCCGATCTGCGTGCGTTTTTCGTTGAAAACGTACTCGCCGCCCTGAAAGTTGAAGCGATCAGAGGTGAACGCCGCTTTGCCGGTCATCGACATGTCGCTCATGCTGCTGTCGTCGCGCGGGCTGTTGGCGCGGAACTGCCCGCCGTACAGGGTCAGCCCGTTGATTTCCTTCGAAGTGATCTGCCCGCCACGGAAGGTTTGCGGCAGCGAACGGCCGTCGTCCGAGCGCAGGATCGGCAGCACCGGCATCCATTCGCCAACCTTGATTTCGGTCTGAGAGAGCTTGGCCTTGAACGCGACGTTGGTGCGACCGAAGTTGTCCGCCGGCCGCCCGTCGTGATCCAGCGGCAGCAGTTGCGTGCCACCGGTGCCTTTGCCGCCATCAAGTTTCACCGAGTACAGGCCGAGCACGTCCATGCCGAAGCCAACGGTGCCTTGGGTGAAGCCGGATTTGGCGTCGAGGATGAAGTTCTGCGTCCACTCTTCAGCCTTGCCCTGAGCCTTGGTCGGGTTGGTGAAGTTGCGGTTGATGTAGAAGTTGCGCAGGTTGAGGTTGACCTTGGCACCTTCGACGAAACCGGCTTCTTCGGCTGCGGCGGGGAGGGCGACGCCGGTCAGGGCCAGGGCGATCAGGCCGGGGAGTGCGTACGGCGCAGTGGGATGAGTCATCGCAGGGTCTCTTGTTATTTTTTTTAGGTCGAACAGAGCCGTTGCCGCCATTTTCGGAGCGGGCACGAGCTTGCAGAATTAGGGATGAAGCGGCGGCGATCAGCCGGACGGGACAGGGCGCGGGAGCATGGTGTCGAACCTGTTGTTATTGGTTTTGTGGAGCGAATGGTGCGGGGCGCGGTGGGCGGGATTCAATCGGGGAAAGCGGGTTTTGGGCGATTACCGAACGCAAGATTCAGTTGGATTTCAGGGTGTCTGTGAAGGCCTCTTCGCGAGCAGGCTCGCTCCCACATTTGGAATGCGATCCCCTGTGGGAGCGAGCCTGCTCGCGAAGGGGCCAGCCCAAACCACACACTTTTCTGACAGGCAACAAAAAGCCCGCCAAATGGCGGGCTCCTTGTGTTCACCGGATGATCAGAACAGCTTCATCTTCGGTGCTTCTTCTTTCAGCGGTTCGTTCTGCGCGGTCTGCGCATTCCAGCCACCACCCAGGGCCTTGTACAGGTTGACCGCACTGGTCAGCTGCGCGAGGCGGTCGGTGATCAGTGCCTGTTGAGCACTGAACAACTGACGCTGGGCGTCGAGGAAGGTCAAGTTGCTGTCGACACCGATGCGGTAACGACGCTCGGCCAGGCGGTAGTAATCCTGGTTGGCCGCGACGAAGTCACGCTGCGCCTGCAACTGCTCGGTGTAGGTCTGGCGGGCAGCCAGGCCGTCGGCGACTTCCTGGAAGGCGGTTTGAATCGACTTCTCGTAGTTCGCCACGCCAATGTCCTTCTGGATCTTGGCGTAGTCGAGGCTGGCACGCAGGCTGCCGGCGTTGAAGATCGGCAGGTTGATCTGCGGCTGGAACAGCCAGGTTCCCGAACCACCCTTGAACAGACCGGACAGGTCCGGGCTCAGGCTGCCCGCGTTGGCGGTCAGGCTGATGCTCGGGAAGAACGCTGCACGGGCGGCGCCGATGTTGGCGTTGGCCGCTTTCAGGTTGTACTCGGCCTGGAGGATGTCCGGACGACGCTGCAGCAGGTCCGAAGGCAGACCGGCCGGTACGTCGCTGAGCAGATCATCCGACAGCGGTTTGGCCGCTTGCAGATTGGCCGGGATGCCGGTGCCGAGCAGCAGGGTCAGGCTGTTTTCGTCCTGAGCCACCTGACGGGTGTACTTGGCCAATTGCGCCCGGGCGTTTTCCACCGAGGTGCGCGACTGCGCCAGGTCCAGCGCCGAAGCCACACCGACTTCGTTGCTGCGGCTGGTCAGCTTGTAGCTTTCTTCAAAGGCACCGAGGGTGTCTTGCGTCAGCTTGAGCAGTTCCTTGTCGGCCTGCCAGGTCATGTAGGCGTTGGCCACACTGGCCACCAGACTGATCTGCGTGCTGCGGCGCGCTTCTTCGGTGGCGAAATATTGTTGCAGCGCTTGTTCGCTCAGGCTGCGCACCCGACCGAACAGGTCGAGTTCGTAGGCGCTGATGCCGACGGTCGCGGTGTAGGAACTGCTGATGTTCGCTTCACCGGTCTGCGAGGCACGGGCCGGAACCCGCTGACGGCTGCCGCTGGCATTGGCCGAAACCGCCGGGAACAGGTCAGCACGCTGGATGCGGTACTGCGCAGCGTAGGCATCGATGTTCAGCGCCGCGACACGCAGGTCGCGGTTGTTTTCCAGTGATACCTGGATCAGCTGTTGCAGGGCCGGGTCATGGAAAAACTGCTTCCAGCCCTGTTCGGCAGCGGCTTGCGCCGGAGCCTGGGCCGGCGAGTACGCCGGGCCCTGCGGGTACTGGCCCGCGACCGGTGCTTCAGGCTGCTGATAATCGGGGATCAGCGAGCAACCGCTCAGCACGAAGGCGGCGACTGCGATGGAGAGTAGCGACTTGCTCATTGGCCAGCCTCTTTAGGAGTTTCAGTCGTCTCGTCCGGGTCGGCGATTTTACGCTGGCCGATGGACGAAACCGTGACGAAGAACAGTGGGACCCAGAAGATCGCCAGGATCGTGGCCGTGAGCATACCGCCAATCACGCCAGTACCGATCGCGTGCTGGCTACCCGAACCGGCACCGGTGGAGATCGCCAACGGTACTACACCGAGGACGAACGCCAGCGAGGTCATGATGATCGGTCGCAGACGCATGCGGCACGCTTCGATCGCTGCATCGCGCAAACTGCGCCCTTGTTCATGCAGCTCTTTGGCGAACTCGACGATCAGAATGGCGTTTTTAGCCGCAAGACCGATGGTCGTCAACAGGCCCACCTGGAAGTACACGTCGTTGGACAGACCGCGCAGGCTGGTGGCCATCAACGCACCGATGATCCCCAGCGGTACCACGAGCATGACCGCGATCGGAATCGACCAGCTTTCATACAGCGCCGCCAGACACAGGAACACCATCAGCAGCGACAGGGCGTACAGCGCTGGCGCCTGCGAACCCGACAGACGTTCCTCGTAGGACAGACCGGTCCAGGAGATACCGACACCGGCCGGCAGCTTCTTGGCAATCGCTTCGACTTCGGCCATCGCTTCACCGGTGGAGTAACCCGGCGCCGGAGAACCGAGCACTTCCATCGCTTCGACGCCGTTGTAACGCGCCAGTTTCGGCGAACCGTAGATCCACTCGCCCTTGGCGAACGCGGAGAACGGCACCATGGTCCCGGCGCTGTTGCGCACGTACCACTTCTTCAGGTCTTCAGGGCTCATGCGCGCACCGGCCTGACCTTGCACATACACCTTCTTCACCCGACCACGGTCGATGAAGTCGTTGACGTAGCTACTACCGAAGGAGATCGACAGGGTGCTGTTGATGTCGGAGAGGCTCAGACCCAGGGCCTGGGCTTTCTCATCGTCGATTTCCAGATGGTATTGCGGCTCGTCGTTCAGACCGTTCGGACGTACCTGGTAGAGCACCTTGCTCTGCGCGGCCATGCCGAGGAACTGGTTGCGGGCTTCCATCAGTTTTTCGTGACCGATACCGGCGCGGTCCTGCAGGAACACGTCGAAACCGGTGGCGTTACCCAATTCCAGTACCGCCGGCGGGGCGAACGCAAACACCATCGCATCGCGGAAACTGAAGAAGTGTTGCTGCGCACGCTGTGCCAAGGCAAACACGCTGTTGCTCGAATCACGCTCGTGCCATGGCTTGAGCATGATGAACGCCAGACCCGAACTCTGACCACGACCGGCAAAGTTGAAGCCGTTCACGGTGAACACCGAGGACACCGCCCCCGCTTCTTTATCCAGCAGGTAGGTACGCATCTCGTCGATCACGACTTGAGTACGTTCGGCACTGGAACCGGCCGGGGTTTGCACCTGGGCGAACAGTACGCCCTGGTCTTCTTCCGGCAGGAACGCGGTTGGAATGCGGGTGAACAGCCAGATCATGCCGACGACGATCAGCAGGTACGCCAGCAGGTACGGGGCTTTGCGCGACAACATGTTGCCGACACCGCGCTCGTAACTCCTGACACCGCGATCGAAATTGCGGTTGAACCAGCCGAAGAAACCTTTTTTCGGCGTGCCGTGGTCACCCTTGGCGATCGGCTTGAGCATGGTTGCGCAGAGCGCCGGGGTGAAGATCAGTGCAACCATTACCGACAGGGCCATGGCCGAGACGATGGTGATCGAGAACTGCTTGTAGATCACACCGGTGGAACCGCTGAAGAACGCCATCGGCAACAGTACCGCCGACAGCACCAGGGCGATACCGACCAGGGCACCCTGGATCTGGCCCATGGACTTCTTGGTCGCTTCCTTCGGTGACAGGCCTTCTTCGGCCATCACCCGCTCGACGTTTTCCACCACGACGATGGCGTCGTCCACCAGCAAGCCGATGGCCAGCACCATACCGAACATGGTCAGGGTGTTGATGCTGAAACCGGCGGCGGCGAGGATGCCGAACGTACCGAGCAATACCACCGGCACGGTCATCGTGGTGATGACGGTGGCGCGGAAGTTCTGCAGGAACAGGAACATCACCAGGAACACCAGCACGATCGCTTCGACCAGGGTTTCAACCACACCCTTGATCGACTCGGTCACGACCGGAGTGGTGTCATACGGGAACACCACTTCCATGCCTTGCGGGAAGAACGGCTTGAGGTCGTCAATCGTCTTGCGCAGCGCTTTGGCGGTGTCGAGGGCGTTGGCGCCGTTGGCCAGTTTTACCGCCAGACCGGACGCCGGGCTGCCGTTGAACTGCGCAGAAATACTCGAGTTTTCACCACCCAGACCGACGTCGGCCACGTCGCCGACACGGACCTGGGAGCCGTCCTGATTGACCTTCAGCAGGATCGCCTTGAACTGCTCGGCAGTCTGCAGACGGGTCTTGCCGATGATCGTAGCGTTCAGTTGCTGGCCAGGCAGCGCCGGCAAACCGCCGAGCTGACCGGAAGACACCTGGACGTTCTGCGCCGAGATCGCGGCGCTGACATCAGACGGCGTCAGGTTGTACTTGTTCAGCTTGGCCGGATCGAGCCAGATGCGCATCGCGTACTGGGCACCGAAGACCTGGAAGTCACCGACACCGGCGGTCCGCGAGATCGGGTCCTGCATGTTCGACACGATGTAGTTGGACAGGTCGTCCTTGGTCATGCTGCCGTCACGCGACACCACGCCGATCACCAACAGGAAGTTCTTCACTGCCTTGGTGACGCGGATACCCTGTTGCTGCACTTCCTGCGGCAGCAGCGGGGTGGCCAGGTTCAGCTTGTTCTGGACCTGAACCTGCGCGGTGTCGGAGTTGGTGCCTTGCTCGAAGGTCGCGGTGATGGTCATGCTGCCGTCGGAGTTACTTTCCGAGGACACATAACGCAGGTTGTCGATACCGTTGAGCTGCTGCTCGATCACCTGGACCACAGTGTCCTGCACGGTTTGCGCCGAAGCGCCCGGGTAGGTCACGGAGATCGCGATGGCCGGCGGTGCAATGCTAGGGTACTGGTTGATTGGCAATTTCAGGATCGATAGTGCCCCGACCAACATGATCACCAGGGCAATTACCCAGGCGAAAATCGGACGGTCGATAAAAAATTTCGACATGAGTTACTCCCCTTTGCCGCCAGCGGCTTTGTCAGCTGCTTGAGCGGGGGCCGGGTTCTTGGCTACGTTGGTCGCTTCGGTCGGGTTGACCTGAGCACCTGGGCGAACGTATTGCAGGCCTTCGGTGATCAGACGATCGCCGGCTTTCAGGCCATCTTCGATCAGCCACTGGCTGCCAACGGTACGGCTGGCCTTGAGCTGACGCAGTTCAACCTTGTTGTCCGGGCCGACGACCAGTGCGGTCGGAGTGCCCTTGAGGTCACGGGTCACGCCTTGTTGCGGCGCCAGAATGGCCGCGGCGTTGACCCCGGCCTGCAACTGGGCGCGGACGAACATGCCTGGCAACAGGGTGTGATCCGGGTTCGGGAACACGGCGCGCAGGGTCACGGAACCGGTAGTCGGATCAACCGATACTTCGGAGAATTCCAGCTTACCGTCGAGCTTGTATTGGCTGCCGTCCTCAAGGGTCAACTTGACCGCTGCCGAGTTGTCGCCGGCCTTCTGCAGGCGACCGCTTTCCAGCTCGCGGCGCAGTTCCAGCAGCTCAACCGAGGACTGGGTAACGTCGACGTAGATCGGGTCCAGTTGCTGGATCGTCGCCATCGCGTCGGCCTGACCATTGCTGACCAGTGCGCCTTCGGTCACCGAAGAACGGCCGATACGGCCGGAGATCGGCGCGTAGACCTTGGTGTATTTCACGTTGATCTGCGCACTCTGCAACGACGCTTCCGATTCCATGCGATTGGCCACGGCGGTGTCGTATTCCTGGCGGCTCACGGCCTGCTCGTCGACCAGTTGCTTGTAGCGGTCGGAGATCGACTTGGTCGAACGCAGGTTGGCTTCGGCGCTTTTCAGGGTCGCTTCATAGACTGCCGGATCGATCTGATACAGCTGCTGGCCGGCTTTGACGTCGCCGCCTTCCTTGAACAGACGTTTGAGAATGATGCCGTTGACCTGTGGTCGAACTTCAGCGATGCGGTACGCACTGGTGCGCCCCGGCAGTTCCGACGTGAGGGTGAACGCTTGTGGTTGCAGGGTGACGACGCCGACCTGAGGAGGCGGAGCGGCTGGGGCCGCTTCTTCCTTTTTACATCCGCTGAGCAGCGATGCCAGGGCGACGGCAGTGACCAGAGCGGTAACAGCTGGCTTGAATTGCATGAAGATCCTCGGGTCAGGCGCGCACATTGCGCACAAGAAGTGTGAAAGGGTAAAAAAATCGGGTCGAGTGGATAAGTAGCTTGCTAAGGAATATACTTACGTTCATGGTTGTTTGTAAATAGCTTGGCGTCGTACCCACCCTGTTACAAAATGCGTCGCAAGGTTTGAAATTGTAGGCCGGGGAGCCGATTCGTGAGAGATCAGCCCCCTCTTTATTCAGCGGATATTCAGCCATCCCTGAAACATCCTGTTTGAGGTTTTACTGCCATGGTCCGTCGTACCAAAGAGGAAGCTCAGGAAACGCGCAGCCAGATTCTCGAAGCGGCCGAGAAAGCGTTTTATGAAAGGGGCGTGGCCCGCACGACCCTGGCGGATATCGCGACGATGGCCGGCGTTACGCGCGGTGCCATCTATTGGCATTTCAGCAACAAGGCCGATCTGGTGCAGGCGATGCTCGACAGCCTGCATGAACCGCTGGATGAATTGGCCAAGGCCAGCGAGAGCGAGGACGAACTCGACCCGTTGGGGTGCATGCGCAAGCTGTTGATCCATCTGTTTCATCAGGTAGCCCTGGATCCAAAGACCCGTCGCATCAACGAGATTCTGTTTCATAAGTGCGAATTCACTGATGAAATGTGCGATCTGCGCCAGCAGCGCCGCACGGCCAGTCTCGATTGCAACCTGCGCATCGGTCTGACCCTGCGTAATGCGGTCAATCGCGGCCAGTTGCCGGAAGATCTCGACACTGCCCGGGCGGCCATCAGCATTCATGCGTATATCGATGGCCTCCTGTATGGATGGCTGTTGGCGCCGGACAGCTTTCAATTGCATGCCGAAGCCGAGCGCTGGGTCGATACAGGGCTTGATATGCTGCGCCTGAGCCCCAGCCTGCGCAAATGAAACAAAATGCGTAATTGAATCTATCCGTGTCAAGACTTAAAGCGGGGAAATGTCCCTGCTTCAAGTCTTTTTGTAATGGGGTGCTTTTATATACGTACATTGGCCGGGTTGATAGGTAGCGAGCTACGTATTTTGTAGGGGTTTTGTGTCGACTGTGTGAATGAATGTTAACGACTCGGGCTAAAAGGGCGCCGAGCAGCCGATACGCACCAACCGATCCGTTTCGTTTCTGAGTTCCCTTTGCCCGATCCTCACCTCCGGCTGCGTTACTTCCGATGGGCTTGAGCCACGGCCTTGGGTTTGCTCGCGCCTTTATAATGTCAGCGTTGTCCGTACCGTTACTGCATGAGCAGGTAACTCTCTATCAGGCCGATGGCGTCATGAATGCGATCATCTTATAGCTGTAAGGGTAAACCGGGTTTTCATTTTCCAATGCCGCGCCGCAGGTGATGGGTTCGGCGCCAATAGAGAACGCGTTGGTATCCCAGAAGAGTTCGACCTTTGGAGCTCGGTGCCCCGCCATTTGTCGGTAGCAATAACTGAGCGTAGTGTCGAATTGTACTTTCTGTTTGTAGTTGGTGTAGCAGACGTAAGTGCTGAATACCTCCTTTTTGATATCGTAATCAATAACGATGTCCTGCTTCAGATGAGGATCTCCTTCAAACATCATAAAGACGGTCTGGTAGGGGAGGATCTTGTCGATACGCGTTAAGGGCGGGTGCTTTGCAGAGGAATCCTCAAGCCAGAAAGTAGAGTCCGTGGCATTGGTGATTTGCAGGAGGAATGTAAGTTTGTTTGGATCTATATCATTCATCTTTATATTGCCTTGTTAGATTAAGTTGGTGGGTTGTAATTGATGAGTTGCTGGACGGAGCTTAGGTTTATATTGTTCTGATGGCGAATCTTTAAATGTATGAAAATAAAAAAAGCCCCGCCTCTTTCGAGGCGGGGCTTACTTGTTAGTTGTTGTTGTTTACAGCGTTGGATAATCGATATAACCGACCGGGCCTTTCGCGTAGAACAACTCGGGACGTGCGTCATTCAGCGGTGCGTCGGCCTTCAGGCGTGCCGGCAGATCCGGGTTGGCAATGAACGGTACGCCGAACGCTACGGCGTCAGCCTTGCCTTCAGCCAGCCACGCATTGGCGCTGTCTTTGGTGAATCGCTCGTTAGCGATGTACGCACCGCCGAAGGCTTCTTTGAGCTGCGGGCCGAGGCTGTCGGCGCCTTCTTTCTCGCGGGAGCAGATGAAGGCGATGCCGCGCTTGCCCAGCTCGCGAGCCACATAAGTGAAAGTCTCGGCCAGATTGTCGTCGCCCATGTCATGGGAATCGGCGCGGGGTGCCAAGTGCACGCCGACACGGCCGGCGCCCCAGACGTCGATCGCTGCGTCAGTCACTTCCAGCAGGAGACGCGCACGGTTTTCCAGGGAGCCACCGTAGTTGTCGGTGCGCTGGTTGGTGCTGCTTTGCAGGAACTGGTCGAGCAGGTAGCCGTTGGCGCCGTGGATTTCCACGCCGTCGAAACCGGCGGCTTTGGCGTTTTCGGCACCGGTGCGGTAGGCCTCGACGATCTCGGCGATTTCAGCGGTTTCCAGAGCTCGCGGGGTCGGATAGTCGGCCAATGGACGCACCAGGCTGACGTGACCTTTAGGCTGGATGGCGCTCGGCGCGACCGGGGTTTCGCCGTTGAGGTACGACGGATGCGAGATGCGGCCGACGTGCCACAGTTGCAGGATGATCTTGCCGCCAGCAGCGTGCACGGCTTTGGTCACGTTGGTCCAGCCGCGCACCTGGTCGTTGGACCAGATGCCCGGGGTGTCCGGGTAGCCGACGCCCATCGGCGTCACCGAAGTGGCTTCGGACAGGATCAGGCCAGCCGACGCGCGCTGTACGTAGTATTCAGCCATCAGCGCGTTCGGCACGCGGCCTTCGTCGGCGCGGCAGCGGGTCAGTGGAGCCATGATGATGCGGTTGGACAGCTCGAGGTCGCCCAGTTTGATCGGATCGAAAATAGTTGCCATGTGTACAACCCTCGTCAGTGAAGTGGTTAATCAGTGGGTAGCGGGGGCCAGACCGGCGTCGCCGTTCTGACGGAAAGTGATCAGGGTCACCAGCAGCGCGAGCACGGCCAACGCGGCGGCGGCCAGGGGCACGCTGGTCAGGCCGAAACCGTGGGCGATGACGCTGCCGCCGACCCAGGCGCCCAGGGCGTTGCCGATGTTGAATGCGCCGATGTTCAGGGTCGACACCAGGTTCGGTGCGGCCTTGCCGAAGGTCACCACGTTGACTTGCAGCGCCGGGACGGCGGCAAACGAAGCGGTGGCCCAGAGGAACAGGGTGATCTCCGTCGGGATCAGCGCAACGCTGGTCCAGCTCAGCACGGTGGAAACCACCGCCATCGCCACGAACACGCCGATCAGGGTGGCGCCGAGACGCTTGTCCGCCAGTTTGCCGCCGATGATGTTGCCCACCGTCAGACCGAGGCCGATCAGCAGCAGGGTCCAGGTCACGCCTTTTGGCGAGACACCGGTGACATCACCGAGCAGCGGCGCGACGTAGGTGAAGAGGGTGAACATCGACGCGGCGAACAGCGCGGTCATGCTCAGCGAGAGCCAGATGCCGGCGCCTTTGAGGGCGGCGAGTTCGGCGCGCATGTCGAGTTTTTCCTCGTCACGCTTGGCCGGCAGGAAGCGGATCAGACCGATCAGCGCCACTACACCAATCACGGTCACCGCCCAGAAGGTCGAGCGCCAGCCGGCTTCCTGGCCCAGCGCCGTGCCCAGCGGTACACCGAGCACGTTGGCCAGGGTCAGCCCGGTGAACATCAGCGCCACGGCCGACGCCCGTTTGTTCGGCGCCACCAGCCCGGCGGCTACTACAGAACCGATACCGAAGAACGCACCGTGGCACAGCGCCGTGACGACACGGGCAAACATCAGCACGTTGTAGTCACTGGCGATGGCACACAGCAGGTTACCGACGATAAAAATGCCCATCAGCGCTACCAGTGCGGCCTTGCGCGGCAGTCTGGCGGTGGCCAGTGCCATGAACGGCGCACCGATGGCCACGCCCAGGGCGTAACCGGTCACCAGCCAGCCGGCGCCGGGAATCGACACACCGAGGTCGGCTGCCACATCGGGCAGCAGGCCCATGATGACGAACTCGGTGGTGCCGATGGCGAAGGCACTCAAGGCCAGAATGAGTAGCGAGAGGGGCATTTGAATCAATTCCTTGTGGGAGCGCTGAGCTCTTTGACGATGGCGTCGAGGAACGCCTGGATCACGTCCTCGTTGCGTTTGAAGAAGTGCCACTGGCCGGCTTTCTGGCTGCTGATCAGACCTGCGCGCTGCAGGGTCGCCAGGTGGGCGGAGACGGTCGACTGCGACAGGCCGCAGCGTTGATCGATCTGCCCGGCGCAGATGCCGTACTCGTGGTTGTGAATCTGCTCAGGAAACTGGGCTTTGGGGTCTTTCAGCCAGATGAGAATGTCTCGCCGTACTGGGTGTGCCAGGGCTTTTATTATTTCGTCGAGGTCGAGGTTCATGGCTTTATGCTCGTGATGTGTAGCGCTATATCGCGATGAGGCGAAATTTAAATCGGTATTTCGCGATATACCAATATGAATTTGATCTGACGACCGCATAAATCGGTATATCGGGTTATAACGATACGTGTGCTGTAACGATGAAAGTGCGCAGTGCTAAGCTGCGCCCATGAACTATCTCGCACATTTACACCTCGGAGGCCAGCACCCCGAGCAATTACTCGGCAGTCTGTATGGCGATTTCGTCAAAGGACGCCTGCAAGGGCAATTTGCACCCCAGATTGAAGCGGCGATTCAGTTGCATCGGCGGATTGATGTGTTCACCGATCGCCACCCGTTGGTGGACATCGCCCTCGGGCGTTTCACCGAGACCCGGCGGCGATATGCCGGGATTGTCCTCGATGTGTTTTTCGACCATTGCCTGGCGCGCGACTGGACGCTGTACGCCGATCAGCCGCTGGAACATTTCACCCGCGCTGTTTACCGGGTGCTGTCGAATGAACGGCAATTGCCAGAACGCCTGGCGAAAATCGCCCCGCACATGGTTGCCAATGATTGGCTGGGTTCGTATCAAGAGTTTGAAGTGTTGGAGCAGGTGCTGCGTGGGATCTCCCGCCGCCTGACCCGGCCTGAGGAGCTGGCGGGGGCGATGCAGGAGTTGCGGCGTTTGTATGAGCCGCTGAGTGAAGACTTCCGCTTGTTCTATCCGCAACTTCAGGACTTCGCCCAAAAAAAGCTGAGCCACTGAAGATCTAAATGTGGGAGCGAGCCTGCTCGCGAAAGCGCAGTGTCATTCAACATTCATGTTGTTGATCCACCGCTTTCGCGAGCAGGCTCGCTCCCACAGGGGGGGGATCTGTGTTTCAGGCTGCGATCAGTTCGCCGGCGCGACGCGGTTCGGCCGCTTTGGCGATATCACCAAACAACGCCTTCTGCACCGCTTGCTGCGCTTCGAACGCCAGCGCCGCACGTTCGCGGCCCTGACAGGCGATCGGCTTGAGCAGATGCACTTCGACATCGCCGCAGTCGTGGCTGAACAGACGCATCAGATGCGACAGCAGATCATCGTCACCAATGAACGGCGCCAGCGCGTCGATTTCGCCATTGCGCAGATAACGGATTGCCACCGGTTGCAGCATCACCTCCGAATCAATCGCCGCCGACAGCAGGCGACCATGAAAGGTGCGCAGCGAGCGGCCATCGGTGGTGGTGCCTTCCGGGAACATCAGCAACGGATGTTGCGTTTGCAGGTGACGGGTCATCTGTTTGCGGATCAACTGGCTGTCACCCGAACCGCGACGGATGAACAGACTGCCGGCCTTCGCCGCCAGCCAGCCGGCCACCGGCCAGGTGCGTACTTCGGCCTTGGACAGAAACGACAGCGGCGTGAGCATGCCCAGCAGCGGAATGTCAGTCCATGACACATGATTGCTGACCCACAGCATCGGCTGCTGCGGCAGCTCGCCGTGCACGGTCACGCGAAAGGGCAGGGCATGGCTCAAACGCGCCATGAAAAACCGCGACCAGCGCTGCCGACGTTGCATCGAGTGCGCCAGGCCCAGACGTTCGAACACGCCGAAGACGCTGGCCATGGTCAAGCCCAGCGCCACCACCAGCAGCACCCGCGTGATCCGCGCGTACACGCGCAACCGGCTCATCACACGGCCGCCTTGAAGTGCTTGGCGTAGCGTGGGCAGAGTTCGTCGCGCTTGAGCAGGATGAACACGTCGGCGACCTGGAAGTCTTCGTCCCAGCACGGCTCGCCGCAGATCTTCGCACCCAGGCGCATGTAGGCCTTGAGCAGCGGTGGCATTTCGGCGATCACGTTCGATGGAATATCCAGCGACGGCAGGGGATTCTTCGGCTCGGCGCGCAGGTGTTCGGTGCACAGATAACGCTCGCGCAGACGCTGCATGATCGCGTGGGCCTGCACGCCGCCATCCTGCATCGGAATGCTCGCGCAACCCATCAGGTAGCTGTAGCCGCCCTGATTCAACACTTCGGCCAGTTCACCCCAGAGCACGGCGATGGTGCCGCCGTTGCGGTAGGCCGGGTCGACGCAGGTGCGGCCGATTTCGAGGATCGGGCCTTGCAGATGGGCGAGGCCATGCAGACTGAATTCTTCTTCGCTGTAGAACTTGCCCAGGCTGCTGGCGGCGGTGTGATCGAGCAAACGGGTGGTGGCGACCAGACGCCCGGTGTTCAGGTCACGCACGCCGATGTGGCTGCAGTGAACATCATAGTCATCCATGTCCAGACCCAGTTCCGCGCCTTTCAGCTTGGCGTTGAACTCGCCGCTGAATACGCTGAAGCGCAAGGCCTGGGCTTGCTGCAAGGCCTCGGCGCCGATCAGGCGTTCGGCTTGCAGGCGGCGTTCATTGCCGGTGTCGCTGATGCGGGCGATCTGAGTCATTTGAATCTCCGTACGGGCCTTGAACCCGTCGTGGGTTGCAGCCGATCGACTTTCTTTATGCAGCCATGTTGTGCAAAGTCAGGCTATGTAGCCCCGGTGTCATCACCGTGAACGTTTGGTGATGCTTGTATGACAGCCCTCAAGGAGCCTCTTATGCCCTGGCCCAGCCTGCTCGAAAGCCATGAACGCCTGCCCGCCGTGACTGATCTGGCGGAAGGTTTCGCTACCTTGCTGCATCAATTGGGCAACGTGACGCCGTTCGAACTGGCGGTGGCCGGAGGGCGGCGGATGGCGACGCCGGGGCTGGCATTTCTGGTGGGGTATCAGGCGGCGTTGCGCATGCTCTGGCCGAGCGCGCCGCCGAGTCTTGGCGCGTTGTGTGCGACCGAACAGCGCAGCCTGCGCCCGGCGGACATGCAGACGCGCCTGACAGATTTGCGCCTCAATGGGCGAAAGGATTTCGTCACCGCCGGGGACGCGGCGGACTGGCTGCTCGTCGCCGCGCGCAGTGAAGAACCCGGCGAAACGCCGCGCCTGAGTCTGGCGGTGGTCTATCCCGGCGAACCCGGCGTGCGCGTGGAAAAACTCCCGGCACTGCCGCTGATGCCGGACATCAGTCACGGTCGGCTGCATCTGGACGGCGCGTTGTGCGAATTGCTCGCGGGCGATGGCTGGGACGCTTATGTGAAGCCGTTTCGTAGCCTGGAAGATGTCTATGTGCTGAGCGCGATGACCGCGTGGCTGTATGGCGTCGGTCAGGACAGTGGCTGGTCGCAGCCGCTGCTGTTGCGCTTGCTGGCGCTGTTGGCCGGGTGCGCGGAAGCGAGTCGCCAGCCACCGAATAACCCGGCCGGGCATGTGCTGTTGGGCGGTTTGTTTGCGCAGTTTGATGCGCTGAAGGGCGAGATCGATCAGGCGTTGGCCGAGGGTAGTCCGGAGTGGGCGCAGATGTGGCAGCGTGATCAGGGGGTGATGCAGTTGGCGGCGGGGGCGCGGGCCAAGCGCTTGGCCAAGGCTTTGGCGGTGGGCTGACTGGCCTCTTCGCGAGCAAGCCCGCTCCCACCCTTGGAATGCGTTTCAAATGTGGGAGCGGGCTCGCTCGCGAAGGCGGCAAAAACACCACACATCTGTCATGTGGCAAGACTACCCTCAGCAGGTTCTCCCCAAGAGCCCTCACCATGCGCAAAAGCCTGTCCCTGTTTCTGCTGCTGATCAGCTTCACGGTCCAGGCCGAGCAATGGCCCGGTGAGCAATGGCCGACTGGAGCAAAAATCAGCGGCGCAGCGGTCGAGGCATTAGAGACCTACGCCTTCCCACCCCGCGACGACACTACCCGCCAGGGCATCCGCACGGACGCGCTGCTGATCATCCGCGACGGTCAGTTGATCTACGAACGCTACGCCGGCCCGACCCGTGCCGAGATCCCGCACCTGACCTGGTCGATCAGCAAAAGCCTGATGGCCACGGTACTCGGTGTGGCGTATGGCGAAGGCCTGTTCAAACTGGATGATCCGGTCGCGAAGTTTTATCCGGCGCTGGAACAACACCCCACGATCACCGTAGCGGATCTGCTGCACTGGGCTTCCGGGCTGGACTGGCAGGAAGACTACGAATACGCGCCGCTGAAATCCTCGGTGGTGGCGATGCTCTACACCCGTGGGCACCGCGACATGCCCGCGTTCACTGCCAATCACGACGCTTATGCGCCGCCGGGGCAGACGTTCCGTTACTCCAGTGGCGACAGCAATCTGCTGGCGGCGGCGCTGAAGAACATGGTGGGCCCGCAGCGTTATCCCGACTATCCATGGACCGCGTTGTTCGAGCCGCTGGGCATCCGCCACGCCGTGTGGGAAACCGATGCCGGCGGTACGTTTGTCGCGTCCTCTTATGCCTATCTCACGGCGCGGGATCTGGCGCGGGTCGGTCTGCTGATGGCTCGCGACGGACGTTGGCACGACCGGCAATTGCTGCCCAAGGATTGGGTCGCTTTCAACCGCACTGCCTTTGCCGGCTACAAGGCGCATCAGGACGAAGCGGTGCCCGGTGGTCAGTGGTGGCTCAATCGCCCGGCGGATGGCGCCGCCGCGCCGTGGCCCGACGCGCCGCCCGACACCTTCGCCGCCCTCGGCCATTGGGGCCAGGCGCTGTATGTGATCCCCAGTGAGAAACTGGTGATCGTGCGTTACGCCGATGACCGCGACGGCAGCTATCGCCACAACGAACTGCTCAAACGCGTACTCAAGGCGGTGCAGCCATGAAGCTGTTGAAGCGGGTGTTGCTGTTGGCGCTGATCGTGCTGCTCGGCTGGATCTGGCTCGAACGGGAAAACCTCTGGGCATTTCCGGACATCATCAGTGCCTACACGGCAAAGGAATATTGTTCGTGCCGTTATGTGATGAACAACGACGCCGAGTATTGCCGGGGCTATGTGAAACAGTGGCTGCCAACCAGCGAATTCAGCGATGACAGCGCGAGCAAAACCATCACCGTCAGCGGCATGGGCCGCAGCAATCGTGCCCAGTGGCTGCGCGAACGCCAGGGCTGCCGCCTCAATCCTCAAGTCAATAGATAACCCTGTGGGAGCGGGCTTGCTCGCGAATGCGGTGTGCCATTCAGCATTTGTGTTGACTGATTCACCGCCTTCGCGAGCAAGCCCGCTCCCACAGGAGGTTTCTCCAATCGATAGATTTGCGGCGATCAGTTTGCAATAACGGCGTGGGCGGTTAAGGTTCTTGCAGGTTTATCGCCCCCACGAGTATTCAATGTTCAACCGCTCCCTCTATACAGCCTTCGCCAGTCTGCTGCTGACTGCCGCCGCGCTGCCGGCGCAGGCCAACTGGTATCTGGATGGCGAGTCGTCGCGGCTGTCGTTCGTCAGCACGAAAAACGCCCACATTTCTGAAGTGCAGCGCTTTCTGGTGCTGCACGGCAAGGTCGATCCGGATGGCCGCGCTGAAGTCGAAGTCGAGCTGGATTCGATCAACAGCGGCATCCCGCTGCGCGACGAGCGCATGCGCAAGGAGCTGTTCCAGATCGAGCAATTCCCCGAAGCGACCATCAGCACCCGGATCGACCTGCGCCCGATCAACGATCTGGCCCCCGGTGCGCAGCTGGAATTGCGTCTGCCGCTGACCGTCAACCTGCACGGCAAGCAACATGAATACCCGGCGGAGTTGTTGGCCACCCGTCTCGATGACCGGCGTTTTCAAGTGGTGACCCTGGAACCACTGGTGATCAACGCCGAGGATTTCGATCTGGCGCCGGGGCTGGAAACCCTGCGCAACTTGGCCGGTCTGTCGGCCATCAGTCTGTCGGTGCCGGTGGGTGCGGTGCTGATTTTCACGGCGCGCTGACATGCGCGGCGCGGTGTTTCCATGGCGTGACGGCAACCGGTTCGAACTGTTGATCGACGGCCCGCAATTCTTCCCGCGCATGCTGGTGGAAATTGCCCGCGCCGAGGAGCAGGTCGAACTGGAGTTGTATCTGGTGGAGGCGGGCGCTTGTGCCGAGGCCGTGGTTCAGGCGCTGGTCCAGGCCGCCGAGCGCGGCGTGCGGGTACGCTGCCTGTTCGATGACTACGGCAGCCTCGCGTTTACCCTGCACCTGCGTCAGCGCCTGACCAAAGCCGGGGTCGAACTGCGTTTCTACAATCGCCTGAACTGGCGGCGCTGGGTCGGCAACTTCTATCGTGATCACCGCAAATTGCTGCTGGTCGATCAGCGTCTGGCGGTGGTCGGCGGCACCGGTGTTACCGATGAATTCTGGACACCGGGGCAGGGCAGCAGCGAGTGGCACGAAGTGATGGTGGAAATCAACGGCCCGCTGGTGCTCGACTGGCAAGTGCTGTTCGACCGCCAATGGATCGCCAACCGCCATCGCCGGGCCTGGAAACCGTCGGCGCATGTCGGCCTGCCACGCTTGCCCAAGGTCCCGGACATGGGCGAGGGCATGGGCCGCGTGGCCTATGCCGATGCCCGTCAGCATCGCGACATTCTGCAGTCGCTGTTTCGTGCACTGAACAGCGGGCAGAAGCGCATCTGGATGGCCACCCCGTATTTCCTGCCGACCTGGAAAATCCGTCGCTCGCTGCGCAAGGCAGCTGCCCGTGGTGTCGACGTCCGGTTACTGCTCACCGGGCCGCGCACCGATCACCCGTCGGTGCGTTACGCCGGCCATCGTTACTACCCACGCCTGCTCAAGGCCGGGGTGCAGATCTTTGAATATCAGCCGTGCTTCCTGCACCTGAAAATGGTCTTGGTGGACGAGTGGGTGAGCATCGGTTCGTGCAACTTCGATCACTGGAACTTGCGCTTCAATCTGGAGGCGAATCTGGAGGCACTGGACCCGTCGTTGACGGCAGCGGTGGTGCAGAGTTTCGAGAAGGATTTCGGTCTGAGCCAGCAGGTCAGTCTGGAGGAGTGGCAGCGCCGGCCGTTGTGGCGGCGGGTGAAGCAGCGGGTTTGGGGCTGGGTGGATCGGTTGGTGGTCAATATCCTCGACAGACGCGGTTAACGCCAATTTCGAAACCAGTGGATTCCAATGTGGGAGGGGGCTTGCTCCCTCCCACAAAGGCCCCTCTCACACGGGGATTGGTTACTGAATAATTACAGCAACTCAAAGCTCTGCTGCGTCACATCCTGCGAATCCAGGCCGATCTGCACGTTGAACTTGCCAGGCTCGGCCGCGTACTTGAGCTGGGCGTTGTAGAACTTCAGGTCATCCTCGGTGATGGTGAAGTGCACGACTTTCTGTTCGCCGGCCTTGAGCATGACTTTCTGGAAGTTCTTCAGTTCTTTCACCGGGCGAATCATCGAACCGGCGACGTCCTGGATGTACAGCTGCACCACGGTTTCGCCGTCACGTTTGCCGGTATTTTTCAGGGTGACACTGGCATCGAGCTTGCCGGTCTTGTTCAGCGTGGTTGACGACAGCGCCATGTCGCTCAGCGTGAACTGGGTGTAGCTCAGGCCGTAACCGAACGGGAACAGGGGACCGGTGGTGTCATCGAAATACTGCGAGGTGTAGTTGCCCGGTTTGCCCGGCGTGAACGGCCGGCCAATGCTCAGGTGGTTGTAGTAGGTCGGGATCTGGCCCACGGAACGCGGGAAGGTCACCGGCAGTTTGCCCGACGGGTTGTAGTCGCCGAACAGCACGTCGGCGATGGCGTTACCGCCCTCGGTGCCGCTGAACCAGGTTTCCAGAATCGCATCAGCCGACTGGTTCTCTTCGAGGATGGTCAGCGGACGGCCGTTCATCAGTACCAGTACCAGTGGTTTGCCGGTGGCTTTCAGGGCACGGATCAGCTCGCGCTGATTTTCCGGGATGTTCAGGTCGGTGCGGCTGGAGGATTCGTGGGACATGCCACGGGACTCGCCAACGGCGGCGACGATCACGTCAGCGTCCTTGGCTGCTTTCACCGCCTCGTCGATCAGCACGTTGGCCGGGCGCGGGTCATCGACCACTTCCGGAGCATCGAAATTGAGGAAGTTCAGGTAATCCAGCACCTTCTTGTCGCTGGTGATGTTCGCGCCACGGGCGTAGATCAGGTTGGCCTTGTCGCCAATCACCGAGCTCATGCCGTCGAACAGGGTCACCGATTGCGCCGGCTTACCGGCCGCCGCCCAACTGCCCATCATGTCGATCGGCGCCTTGGCCAATGGACCGACCAGCATGACTTTCGCGTCTTTCTTCAGCGGCAGGGTTTCGTTCTGGTTCTTCAGCAACACCAGGCTGCGGCGTGCCACGTCACGGGCCTCGGCGCGGTGCAGACGGCTTTCGGCGTAGGTGTCGGCCGGATCATCCTCGGCCTTGCCGATGCGCAGGTACGGGTCCTTGAACAGGCCCATGTCGTACTTGGCGGCGAGCACTTCGCGCACGGCGTTGTCGATGTCTTTCTGCTCGATCTCGCCGGACTTGAGCAGCCCCGGCAGCTCTTTGCCGTACAGGGTGTCGTTCATGCTCATGTCGATGCCGGCCTTGATCGCCAGCTTCGCCGCTTCACGACCGTCAGCGGCCACGCCGTGCTTGATGAGCTCGAAGATCGCCCCGTGGTCGCTGACGGCCAGGCCCTTGAAGCCCCAGTCCTTGCGCAGCAGGTCGTTCATCAGCCAGGTGTTGGCGGTGGCCGGAATGCCGTTGATCGAGTTCAACGCCACCATCACCCCGCCGGCACCGGCGTCGATCGCCGCGCGGTACGGTGGCAGGTAGTCCTGGTACATCTTCACCGGGCTCATGTCGACGGTGTTGTAGTCACGACCGCCCTCGACCGCGCCATACAGGGCGAAGTGCTTGACGCTGGCCATGATGCTGTCGGCTGCGCTCGGCGTGTCGCCCTGATAGGCCTTGACCATCACTTTGGCAATGCGCGAGGTCAGGTAGGTGTCTTCACCGAACCCTTCGGAGCTGCGGCCCCAGCGCGGATCGCGGGAGATGTCGACCATCGGCGCGAAGGTGATGTCGAGGCTGTCGGCCGCGGCTTCCTTGGCGGCAACGCGCCCGGACTGACCGATGGCGTCCATGTCCCAGCTCGATGCCAGGGCCAGCGGAATCGGGAAAATCGTACGGTGACCGTGGATCACGTCGTACGCAAAAAACATCGGAATCTTCAGGCGACTGCGCATCGCCGCGTCCTGCATCGGACGGTTTTCCGGGCGGGTGATCGAGTTGAACGTACCGCCGATGTTGCCGGCGGCGATCTCTTTGCGGATCAACTCACGGGGCATTTCCGGGCCGATGCTGATCAGGCGCAACTGGCCGATCTTTTCATCGAGGGTCATTTGTTTCATCAGATTGCTGATGAACGCGTCCTTGTTTTCCAGGGGTACCGGGGTCGTGGCGGCCAATACTTGATGACTGGCCAGGCTGACGAACAGGCCCAGCAAACACAGCTTCTTCATGAATATTTTTCTCAAGGGCCCAAGCGGCAATGCAATGCCGGCCAGCCAAAAGTTAGGGAGCGACTATTGTTGTTCGGGTGCAGGCTCAAAATGACCGAGCCAAAAACGCCCGCCGACACTCGGCTGCGTTTGCGCAGGGCCTCTTTTTAGCCCATCGGCCCGTTGCAATCCAGTGGCGCGGCCGATTATGCCCCAACCGCTGATGCAGAAGGTTTCACGGTCGGTTTTTTATGAAATATGCCAGGGAGCATCACTTTGATGAATGTCAGTCCAACCTACCGCTCGCGTCTGCAGGTCGCCACGCTGCTGGTGCTTGCCACTTTGTTGACCGCATGCGGCATCAACAATATCCCGACCCTCGATGAACAGGCCAAGGCGGCCTGGGGCCAGGTCCAGAACCAGTACCAGCGCCGTGCCGACCTGATCCCCAACCTGGTGGAGACCGTCAGAGGCTACGCCAAGCATGAGGAGGCGACCCTGACCGCCGTGGTCGAGGCGCGGGCCAAGGCGACGTCGATCCAGGTCGATGCCAGCACCCTCGACAATCCGGAAAAACTCAAGCAGTTCCAGCAGGCTCAGGATCAGTTGAGTGGCGCGCTCAGCCGTTTGATGGTGGTCTCCGAGCGTTATCCGGACCTGAAGGCCAACCAGAACTTCCTTGCCCTGCAATCGCAGCTCGAAGGCACGGAAAACCGGATTGCCGTGGCGCGGCGCGATTTCATTCTGGCGGTGCAGAAATACAACACCGAGATCCGCACGTTTCCCGGGCGCCTCTGGCACAGCGTGATGTACAGCGACCTGCCGATTCGCGAAACCTTCGAAGCCACCACCCCCGGTGCGGAAAAGGCCCCGGAAGTGAAGTTCTGATTCGAGGTTGCCCATGCGTGTGTTGAAGATAGGCCTGGTGCTGATGCTCTGGCTGTTCGCCGTCAGCGCCCGGGCCGAGTTGACGTTCCCGGCGCTGAGCGGGCGGGTGGTGGACGAGGCGCAGATGATCGAGCCGTCGGTGCGCGCCCAGTTGAGCCAGCAATTGCAGGCTCACGAGCAGGCCACCGGCGAGCAACTGGTGGTCGTCACGGTGCCTGATCTGCAGGGCACCACCATCGAGGATTACGGCGTGCAACTGGGCCGGCACTGGGGCATCGGCCAGAAAGACAAGAACAACGGCGCGCTGCTGATCGTCGCCCGGGACGAGCGCAAACTGCGCATCGAAGTCGGTTACGGTCTGGAGGATCGGCTGACCGATGCGCAGAGTTCGGTGATCATTCATCAAGTGATCACCCCGGCGTTCAAGGCCGGCAATTTCAGCAAGGGCATCAGCGACGGCGTGGCGGCGATGCTGGTGGTGCTCGGCGGCAATCCTCTGGACGAACCATCGACGGTGTACGAGTCGAGCGGCGATCCGCAGAGCGATTTTGTCTCGCGGCATCCGCTGTTGTTCGTTTTTCTGGTGGTGTTGTTCATCCTGACCGTGTTTGTCTGCCAGATGCTCGGTATCCTTCCCGCCGGCCGTGGCGGCTCCGGAGGCGGGGGCGGTTTCGGCGGTGGTGGATTTGGCGGTGGCGCTGGAGGCGGGGGCTTCAGCGGCGGCGGGGGCAGTTTCGGCGGCGGCGGTTCGTCCGGCGGCTGGTGAACACACAACAATAATGATCAGGCACTTTTCGACATGGCATTACTGACTGAACACGAACAACGCAAAGTCGCCGAGGCGATTGCCCGGGTCGAGCGCGACACCGACGCCGAACTGGTCACCGTGCTGGCGGCCCGCGCCGATGACTACGCGTACATTCCGCTGCTGTGGGCCAGCCTGCTGGCGCTGCTGGTGCCGGGCATCGTCCATTACCTGACTGGCTGGCTGACCATGCACAGCCTGTTGCTGGTGCAATGGGGGCTGTTCATCGTCCTGTGCCTGCTGTTTCGCCTGCCGAAGATCACCACCCATCTGATCCCGCGCCGCGTGCGCCACTGGCGGGCATCGAATCTGGCGCGGCGGCAGTTCCTCGAACAGAACCTGCACCACACCGTCGGCAGCACCGGGATGCTGATCTTTGTCTGCGAGGCCGAGCGCTACGTGGAGATTCTGGTGGACGAGGGGATTTCCCGGCGGCTGGACAACAAGAGCTGGGACGCGATCGTCGCCGCGTTCACCGAGCAGGTGCGGCAGGGGCGCACGCTTGAGGGCTTTGTGACGTGCATCGAGGCCTGCGGTGAATTACTCAAGGTGCACGTGCCGGTGACGCAGGTGAGGAATGAATTGCCCAATCGGTTGATTGTGTTGGGCTGAGTCTGGGTGCGGTTCTTTCCGGTCCCGCTGAACAAGGCCTGTCTGATACATATGGCCGGATTACGCCAGTGTGGGAGCGGGCTTGCTCGCGAATACGGTCTGACATTCAACATCGATGTCGCCTGATACGCCGCTTTCGCGAGCAAGCCCGCTCCCACAGGGGCCAGGCAGTGCGCTGAGTTCTTGTGCCGTTGGGTAAATAAGAACGTGTCCCCAAGCGCCATCCCCCCTAAAATACCTGCCATTCCCGATTTCGCCCGTCCGAGGCCGCTTTTCCATGTCCGTTACCGCCCCCTCCCTCAAACCCGCGCCCGATCATCACGCCCAGTTCATCGAGCTGCTGCAAACCAGCCTCGAACACAACGGCTTCATCAAACTGGTGCTGGCCAAGTACGTGGGTGAAGAGGCGGATCTGCAGCGGATCATCATCAAAGCGGTGACGGTCAAGGCGCAGCCAAACCTGTCGTTTGTCTATCGCTACAAGACCCGCGACATCACCAAGAATCTGCCGCTGAGCGAAGGCGTGGCGGTGATTGCCGAGCTGTTGCCGGCCGCGTTCAAGAATGCGCATTTGCTGACCGTGACCGACGAAGCCCAGCTCGAATACAGCAAAAAGGGCAAGAGTTCACTGTTCAAGAGCAAACCTCAGCAATTGCGTGAAGCGCCGTCCGCCGAGCACAACCGTGAGAAGAACCGTTTTCTGGACTTGAGCCGGCCGTTCCTCAAGGACCTGGGCGTGACCAACGCGCAACACGAGCTGATCCCGGCGATGTCGCGCAAGTGGAAGCAGATCAACAAGTTCATCGAAGTCTTCAGCCACGCGCTGACCTCGTCACCGCTGGCGCTGGACAAACCGGTGCGGGTGGCGGACTTCGGTTCGGGCAAGGGCTATCTGACGTTCGCCATCCACGATTACCTGCGCAACACGCTCAAGGCCGAAGGCGAAGTCACCGGCGTCGAGCTGCGCGAAGAGATGGTCAACCTGTGCAACGCCGCCGCGGCCAAGTTGGAACACCCGGGCCTGGTGTTCAAGTGCGGTGACGTGCGCAGCGTGGCGCCGAGCGAACTGGACGTGATGATCGCCCTGCATGCCTGCGACATCGCCACCGACTACGCGATTCACACCGGCATTCGCTCGGGTGCGTCGATCATCATGTGCTCGCCGTGCTGCCACAAACAGATCCGCCTGCAGATCCAGAGTCCGGCGCTGCTCAAGCCGATGCTGCAATACGGTCTGCACCTGGGCCAACAGGCGGAGATGGTCACCGACAGCCTGCGCGCGCTGTTCCTCGAAGCCTGCGGTTACGAGACCAAAGTGTTCGAGTTCATCTCGCTCGAACACACCAACAAGAACAAGATGATTCTCGCGGTGAAACGCGCCGAGCCGGTGGACCCGGCTCAGTTGCTGGTGAAGATTCAGGAGCTCAAGGATTTCTACAACATCAGCGAGCACTGTCTGGAAACCCTGCTGCGCGCCGACGGCTTTCTCGCCTGACCTTGTGGGAGCGAGCCTGCTCGCGAAGGCAGACTGCCAGCCAAGGATGCTGCTGGCTGTTATGGCCCCTTCGCGAGCAGGCTCGCTCCCACATGGGGTTTGATGGCGGTCTTGCGCCCGAGCTTCACAGTGGCAATCACCCCGCAGGCAAACACCCAGGTAATCGGCTCGACATGTTCACCAAAGAACAGCGCCGAAAACGCGATGGTGAAAAAGATCTGCAGCAACTGGATCTGACTGACCCGCGCGATCCCGCCCATCGCCAGCCCGGCGTACCAGGCGAAGAAGCCGAGAAACTGCGAAAACAGTGCCACGTAGCCGAACGCCCACCAGGCCTTGGCTGACACTGCACCGTGATGCTGCAGCGCCAAGTACAACACCGGGCCGAGCAGCAGCGGCGTCGACAGCACCAGCGCCCAGCAGATTACCTGCCAGCCGCCCATTTCCCTGGCCAACCGGCCACCCTCGGCATAGCCCAGACCACCGACGGCAATTGCGCCGAGCATCAACAAGTCACCGGCCTGAATGCTCCCGTCGCCGGTGTACAACGCGTAGCCGAGCACCAGCGCACTGCCCAGTGCGGCGCAGGCCCAGAAGGCTTTCGACGGGCGTTCATGGGACAACCAGGCGGCATACAGCGCCACGCACAGCGGCTGCAAACCGTTGACCAGCGCGCCGTGGGACGCCGGCAAGGTCTGCATGGCCCACGCCGACAGCACCGGGAAGCCGAGAATCACCCCGGCGATTACCAGGCTCAGGCCTTTGATTTGCTGCCAGCTCGGCCACTTCTCGCGTCGCCATAACAACAACGCTGCCGCGGGAATCGCCGCGAACAGCGCGCGGCCGAGGCCGTTGAGCAACGGATGCAGTTCCTGCACCACAATCCGGGTGAAGGGCAGGGTCAAGCTGAAAATCACAACCCCGAGCAGGCCGAGGGCCATGCCGGTGTTTTCGCGCGAGGACATGTGAGTGACCAGAATTGAAGGTGACAGGGAGGTGGCTTCATCTAGCCATAAACCGGGCGGGTCGGGCTGTTACAGCTAGGCACAGACTTAGGCGTACAGTTTGCGGACGCTATCGCGAGCAGGCTCACTCCTACAATTGGAATGCATTCCCCTGTAGGAGTGAGCCTGCTCGCGAAAAACGATAACGCGGTCTTCGAGGTAGTAGCCGGTTGTTACCCGCCCCAACGGATAAGGTCTACCTTGAATACTCCTGCAAGCCCATTTCCAGAGGAGTCCTCCCCATGGCCGCGAAAAAAATCCTGATGCTGGTCGGCGATTACGTCGAAGACTACGAAGTGATGGTGCCGTTCCAGGCCCTGCAAATGGTCGGTCACACTGTGCACGCCGTGTGCCCGGACAAGGTTGCGGGCAAGACTGTGCGCACCGCGATCCATGACTTCGAAGGCGACCAGACTTACAGCGAGAAACCGGGTCACCTGTTTGCCCTCAACTTTGATTTCGCCAAGGTCGCCGAGGCCGATTACGACGCGCTGCTGATCCCCGGGGGACGAGCGCCGGAATACCTGCGCCTGAACGAAAAAGTTCTGGAGCTGGTGCGCGCCTTCGACAAGGCTGGCAAGCCGATTGCCGCGGTGTGCCACGGCGCGCAGTTGCTCGCGGCGGCGGGCGTTCTGGAAGGTCGCGAATGCAGCGCCTATCCGGCCTGCGCCCCGGAAGTGCGCCTGGCCGGTGGCACGTTCATCGATATTCCGGTGACCGACGGCCACGTTCAGGGCAATCTGGCGACTGCGCCAGCATGGCCGGCGCATCCGAACTGGCTGGCCGGTTTCCTCGGTTTGCTTGGCACCAAAATCACCCTGTAACGAGGATTCGCCGATGTGCGAGCTCTACGTCAAGGCCGACCCGATTCTCTACGAATCCCGCTCGCGCTCGTTGCGCATCTGCGGCGTGGTGACGACCCTGCGCCTGGAAAACCAGTTCTGGGACATCCTCAGCGAAATCGCCGAAGTCGATGGCATGACCACCAACCAGTTGATCGCCAAGCTGTATGAAGAGGTGATGGATTATCGCGGGGAGGTGGTGAATTTCGCTTCGTTCCTGCGGGTGAGTTGCACGCGGTATCTGAGTCAGCGACGGGTGAGTGCGCCGGAGTTGTCGGTGGTGCGGGCCGGGGTGAAATAGCCGATTGTGAGTCGACCCCTTCGCGAGCAAGCCCGCTCCCACAGTAGATCTCCAGTGATCACAAAAACAGGTGAGCACTCGTTAACCAATGTGGGAGCAACTGTCTTACTGCCACCATTCGTCACCGCCACTCTGTGCCGTCTCGCAGCATGGCATTCAATCTGATCAGCAG